>JAHEML010000569.1 GCA_024643705.1 Caldilineaceae bacterium
ATAAACAGGCGCGCCGGACGCCCAAACCGCCGACGACGGTACGCTCAATTCAGCAAAGCGCAGGGGCAGCCCAGCCAGCGTCACATAGACTGTCACCCCGGCTACGATCAGCCAAAGCGCCAGCAACAGGCGGGCAAACCAGAGACGGGGCGGGGCATCGACGGCGGTTGGATTGGGTGCATCTTTGTGTTGATGCATCAGAGGACCCTTAAAATTGGACGTGGATTGGCCCGGACGAGATAGATTTGTATGGATTTAATCTGCGTTCATCTGTGTCCAGAATTTTCTCTTTTTTATTATTGGGGATCGAGGCGCTCACCGGTAAATGTATAGCCGACCCCCCGCACATTTTGAATCAAATGGCTCAGGCTGCCCAGCTTTCGGCGCAGGGACTTGATCACGCCCTTCAGCCGTTCATGATTGTCGGTCTTGCTATCATCTTCGGGCCAGAGCGCAGATTGGATGGCCGATTGGGGCACAACCTCTCCGGCACAGGCAGCGAACAGACGCGCTAGCTCGTATTCCAGCCCTGTCAGGTCAAATTCATGCCCATTCAAATAGACCCGGTGCCCGCCCTCGTCGATGACCATCGGTGGTGCTTGCAGCAGCCCTTCTACGGCTTGGCGCGAGAGGAAAGTAGCCAACAATGGAGAAAGCAGCCGCGGTCCGTCAGGCTCGTCTATGATCAGAGCCAATGCCCGCAGCCTATTCAGCAGGGCATTGGAACAGGCTGTCAGGTCGGTGGAGATGGCAAGTTGTTTCTGGTCGGCTGGTGGTAATTCTGCCCAGGCATAGCGCCAGTGGGGTTCGACTTGGTCCAGGAATTCACGGCATATCCCAACCTGGTCGGCGCCATCCAGCCCGCCTTTGCCGGGTTGCATTAGCGCATAGGCATGGAATGCCCCAATCTGCGCGAAAAAGGGATGAGGGCCGGAGAGACCCAGCACAAAATCGACAACCGAATCGGCGAAGGGAACGCCAGCCGCCGCTGCAAACGAACGCAACATCGCCTCTGCCTCGGCCTGGGCAAAGGGACGCAAGTTAATTTGGGTGAAGATATTGAAAAAAGGCGAAGAAAGGGCGGTAGGTTCGGCAAAGGTCAGCCAGCCTAGCGAGCGGGCCGACGCGGTAACAAAGACGACCCGGCCCGTTGAAGCCAATGCGCGCAGCCCAGAGAAAAAGGTTGCGTCCAAATTGGGATTGGCAGAGAGGCTCTCAAATTCGTCGAGGAGGAGCACCAGATGTGCACCGGGTGGAATGGCATTTAGCACCCCTTTACGGAAAGTGCGGTAGTCCATAGGGCTATTGGTGGGCAGGGAAGCCGCGCCAATTGCCTCCAGCAGAAGCGCGTGCAGGCTGGCCGGCGTGGTCCTAGACCAGCCCTCGCAACTGAAATAGACATAGTGATCGTGGCTGCTTCCGGCCCTGTTCGATCCAGCCAACTGAAGTAGGAGCGAAGATTTGCCAATCCGCCGCGGACCCACAATCGAAACGCTTTGCCCCTTTCCTAAGAGCAGGCGCGCATGGTCCATCTCTTCGGTTCTGTTCCAGAAGAAATGGGGGTCGCGGATTGGACCTCGGTGGTAGAAAGGGTTGTTGGGTGTCATCGCCCCAAAGTATACCCGTAAGCCAATACTTTCGCAACGGAAAAATTTGAAAGGCCGATTCAATTCGCCGGCTTTTGTTATCGCCGGAAATTTGCTATAGTATCCAGGTTCATCAGACCCCATCGGATTGTACACGCCTGCCCCGCAAAGGAAGCCGATCCCATGCCCAACCGTCCCAACCTCCTCTTTCTGATGCCCGACCAACTCCGCCCAGACTTTTTGAGCTGCTACGGGGCCGATTTTGTCGAGACGCCCCACATTGATAGTCTGGCTGCACGGGGCATCCGTTTCGAGAAGGCCTGCTCCACCCATCCTATCTGCGTGCCAGCCCGGGCCAGCTTGCTCACCGGCCTCAACGCCATCCGCACCGGGGTGACCGACAACGGCCAGTGGCTGCGCCCAGACCTGGCTGCCTGTGGCATCCACACCTGGCCGGATCTGCTCAATGCCCAGGGCTACTACACCGCGGCCATCGGCAAAATGCACTTCTACCCCTGGGATATTGTCCACGGCTTTCAATATCGGGTGGCCTGCGAGGACAAGCGCTGGATTCGGGTGCGGGATGACTATCAGGAATTTCTGCACCGCCGGGGGCTGCGCAAACTCCACGGCAACGAGCATCCGGGCTATCACGAGGGCAAAGGCGCGACGATCAACCCCATCCCCTGGGACGCTTCCTGGGATTACTTTGTGGGCAGCGAGGCCGTGCGCTTTATCGACGAATATGCCAACGAAGGTCCATTTGCGGCCATGGTCTGTTTCCCTGGCCCCCACTGCCCCTACGACCCCAACCAGGAATACCTGGACAAGGTTGACACCGCGGCCATCCCCGAAGCCATCCCCGCAACCCACACGCCGCCCAAACTGATTGCGGGCAATGTGCAGGGCAATCTGGGCGATTGGAACGGGGTGGACTACAGCGAATTTGACGATGAACACAAGCACAAGATTCGCACCCACTACGCCGCCCTCATCAAGCAGATCGACGATGAAGTGGGCGACATTCTGGCCGCGCTGGAACGCTCCGGCCAGTTGGAGAATACGGTCATCATTTTTGCCAGCGACCACGGCGATTATATGGGCGATCATGGGCTGATCGGCAAGAGTACCTTTTACGAGGGTAGTTGCCACGTGCCGTTGATACTCTGCGGGCCGGGGATGAGCGGCCCCGCGGTCAACGACGAGATTGTCGCGCTGCTGGATGTGACAGCTTCCCTGCTCCACGCTGGCGGCGCGGAGCTGCCCGGTTATATGGATTCACGCCCGTTGCCTGGCCTGGGCGCAGAACGCAAGCCTCACGATTATCTCTACGGGACCACCAGTAGCGGCTGGATGATCTACGACGGGCGCTGGAAGTTGTGTAAGTACGCCACCGGGGATATTCTATTCTTTGACCTGCTCAGCGACCCGACCGAAGAGCAAAACCTGGCGGGTGATCGGGCCTATCTCTCTCGCTATCTGCGCATGGACGCCGCCCTGACCCAGGAAATGATGCGCTCTATCACGGCCGCCAACTCAGACCGTCGAGTCTACACTGGCAACAGCATGTGGAACGACGACGACTTCGGCAAACGAGGCTGGCAACGCCGCTATCCTCAGCCGATTGAGGCGTAACCGTAGAAGCTTTGCCACGAATTGCACGAATGACACGAATTCCGTTTGAAAATTCGTGTCATTCGTGCAATTCGTGGCAGAAAATATCCGTCTTAGTTATCCGAACCCCAAACCGGGAGGCCCAGTGGAACTACTCGCCCATTCTGTCAACAATTTTAATGGTGTTGTGATCGACCCCATCCAACTGCCCGCAGACCCGGCCGAGTTTCGGGCGCGGCTGGCTGATTCCATTGCCCAGTGGCGAGTCGATGGGCGACAGGTCATCTGGATGGAAGCGCCCATCGAGCGCTCTGC
>JAHEML010000570.1 GCA_024643705.1 Caldilineaceae bacterium
CAAAGTCTGTTAAAATTCTGAACGAACGAACGGTCATTCCCCCATTGGGCATCGATTTGTGTACACATCCTACGTCTCTCCCACCACCTTAACCGAAGCTCTGGCCTTAAAAGCCGACCTGGCAGAGCGCGCCCGGATCATCGCTGGTGGCACAGACCTGCTTTTGGAGATCGAGCGGGGCACACACCATACACCAGATGGCGCAGGGCCAACCCTGATCGACCTCACCCGCATCCCTGGTCTGGCTGACATTCGAGAAGCCGACGGGCGCATCTATCTCGGCCCCCTGGTCACCCACAACCAGTGCGCGGCCAGCCCACTCATCGTCGAAAAAGCATTCCCCCTGGCCCGTGCCTGCTGGGAAGTAGGCGCGCCCCAGATTCGCAACCGCGCCACCGTGGCAGGAAACATCATCACCGCCAGCCCGGCCAACGATTCGATTGTCCCCCTGCTGGCATTGGACGCGGCTGTGACCCTGGCCTGCGCGTCCCGGGGGGAACGAACACTCTCTTTGGCCGATTTTATGCTTGGTTTCCGCCGGGTAGATATGGCCGTCGATGAAATTCTCGTCGGCATCTCCCTGCGCTGCCTGGGAGAAAACGAGCGGGGATCGTTCCTCAAATTGGGTCTGCGTCGGGCGCAAGCCATCAGCGTGGTCAGCATGGCAGCTACCGTCACCTTCAGCGGCCACCGGGGATCAGAAGTTGCTGCCGCGGCGATTGCCCTGGGCGCGGTGACCCCTGTTGTGGTGCGGGCAACCCCTGCCGAGACATTTCTCGTGGGCAAAACGTTGACCGACGAGACCATCGCCGAAGCCGCACGCCTGGCGGTGACAGCGGCCAGCCCCATCGACGACATCCGCGCCAGTGCCGAATACCGTCGGGCTATGGTCGATGCCCTCGTAGCGCGTCTGCTGCATCAACTGCGGGACGGCCACGAATGGGAAGGCTGGCCAGAGAAGCTGGTGACTCTGTGGGGTGATACAAATGGCAAGTGGCCGGTGGGAGAGCGACAACAGACGACAGACGACGAACAACCCGCGGAGCACGCAACCCGCAATTCGCAACTCGCAACCCGCAGTTCGCAACCCGCACTCGTCAACGGCAAATCGATGGAATTGCCCGCCCAAATGACCCTTCTCGATTCTCTGCGAGCAGCTGGCTTTGTGGGCGTGAAGGAAGGCTGCGCCGAAGGAGAATGTGGCGCGTGCACGGTCTTTCTGGACGGGATGGCGGTGATGGCCTGTCTGATCCCGGCAGAGCGGGCCGCGGGCAGCCAGGTGGTGACGGTGGAAGGATTGAGCGACGGATCAAAGCTGCATCCAGTTCAGGCAGCGCTGGCCCAAAGCGGCGGCGTGCAGTGCGGCTATTGCACCCCCGGCTTTGTGATGAGCGGGGCCAAGCTGCTGGACGAATCGCCCCGCCCCAGCCGAGACGAAGCCATGCAGGCAATCACGGGCAATCTCTGCCGTTGCACAGGCTACTGCAAGATTCTGGATGCGTTGGTCACGGCGGGAACGAAATAGAGGGACAAGGAGAATAAGATGCCACAAGAAAAGCTGATTCTGCTCCACGCTCCCAGCGTCTACGACTTTCGCAAAAGAGCAACCCTTTGGGGACCCATCGGCGATCTGGTTCCGTCGTCGACTGTTTTCGAGATGTACCCTATCGGCTTCACAACAATGGCCGAATATCTGGAACGTCACGGCCACCGGGTGGGTATTGTCAACCTGGCTGTGCACATGCTGCGAGAGGTAGATTTTGACGTGGAGGCGTGTCTGGCCAATCTACATCCCGCTGCCTTTGGGTTGGATCTGCACTGGCTGCCCCACGCGCACGGATCGGTTGAAATCGCCAGAATTCTCAAACGTCTGCATCCGACGATCCCGGTTATTTTTGGCGGCTTCTCTGCTTCCTATTTCCACGAGGAATTGATTCGTTACCCCCAGGTTGATTACATTTTGCGGGGCGATTCCACCGAAGAACCTCTGCGCCAACTGATCGAAGCCATTGAAGATGGTGCGAAACCAGCCGATCTTCGCCGGATTCCCAACCTGACCTGGAAAGACGCCAGCAGGATGCCTCACGCCAATCCCCTTTCGTATGTGCCAGAGACGCTGGATGGGGTGCTGCTCGACTACAGTTATGTGATTTCAGCGGTGGCCCGCGACCGCAACCTGACAAACTATCTGCCCTTCGCCCGGTGGACCCACTACCCGGTAACGGCCGCGCTCACCTGCCGGGGCTGTACTCGCAATTGTGCGATCTGCGGTGGCTCGGCCTATGCGTCTCGCCACAGCTTTGGGCGGGAAAAACCGGCGTTCCGTAGCCCGGAGACAGTAGCTGCCGATCTGCGCACAATCGGCAGTTTTAGTCGGGGGCCGATCTTTGTTCTGGGCGACATCCGCCAAGCAGGGATGGACTATGCCCGACGCTTTCTACGGGCGATGCAGGGCTACGAGCAGGAGGTGATGATCGAATTCTTTACGCCAGTGGACCGAGAATTTATGGAAGAGGTGGCTGCGGCCATCCCCAATTTTGTCGTGGAGATTTCGCCCGAATCCCACGACCCCGCGGTACGGCGCTACTCGGGCAAACCATTCACCGATGCAGAAATTGAGAGTTCGATTGACAACATTCTGGCGGTCGGCTGCAAACGGCTGGACCTTTTTTACATGTCCGGGATGCCAGGGCAGACGCCCCAATCCGTTCTGGATACAATCGACTATTGCGGTCAACTCCTGCACCGCGTGGATGGGGACAAACGGCTGAAGACATTTATTTCACCCCTTGCACCGTTTCTGGACCCTGGCAGCCTGGCTTATGAGAGACCGGACGACTATGGTTATCACAAATTCTGCCATACGCTGGAAGATCACCGCCAGGCCCTGCTGGCTCCTAGCTGGAAATATGTATTGAGCTATGAAACCCGCTGGATGAACCGTAGTCAATTGGTAGATGTGACCTATGAAGCCGGTTTGCGGTTGAATCGCCTCAAAGCTGAGTATGGCCAGGCCAGCCCAGAGCAGGCCCATTTGACAGAAGAACGCATTCGCCAAGCGATAAGTTTAATGGCGCGCATCGACGAATTGGTGATTTCCACGCCGCCGGAAAAACTGGATGAACAATTGATGGCCCTACGACCGGAAATAGAAGAAGTCAACAATTCTACCGTTTGCGAAAAAGAAGAATTGGACCTGCCCACCAGTGGAATGCCTATCAAACCTCTACGGGTGTTGGGATTGTTGATCGAAGAAGGACTGGAGCGTTTGGGATTACGGAGGTAAAGAAAATGGCACTATCCATTCGCACACTGGCATCAATCGATTGGCCCGCGGTACGCCGGATTTATGAAGAGGGGATTGCCACAAACAATGCCACCTTTGAGCAGGCCACGCCTGAATGGGATGAGTGGGACGCTGGCAAACTGGCCCAACCCCGACTGGTGGCAGAGGTGGACAGCTCAGTTGTGGCCTGGGCTGTGCTTAGCCCCACATCAAAACGCCACG
>JAHEML010000571.1 GCA_024643705.1 Caldilineaceae bacterium
AGAGCCGCTCAGTTTCGCTGGTTTTGCTGCCTTCAACGGGGACTACCAGGCGCGGCTGGCCGAGTGGGGCCTCCTGGTGGACGGCATCAACCCCATCGCGCGCACAAATGTAGCCCCTGGGTTCAACCCGCCTGCCGTGCCATCCCTCCACGCCTTTTCCTACACAGTGCCCGCGACAAAAGTGACCAATGCCCCCACCTTCATCGTGGCTGGTGCTGGCGATCTACGGGATCAGGCAGACCTTTCCCCCGCTGCTATCGTGCGCCCCAACGACACATCCATCGAGGCCATGCGCGCCAAAGCATCCACCGTGCTGGCCGTCATGCAGGAGCGGCTCTTCGGCCTGGGCATGAGCTGGGCCAATGTGAGTGGTGTGCGCGTCTACACAGCGCAACCGCTGTATCCTCTGTTGGAATCGACTCTTTTGCCATCGCTACGCGAAGCAAGCACGGCTGGAATCGAATGGCACTTCAGCCGCCCACCCATAGCCGGGCTGGAATTTGAGATGGACTTACTCGGCGTCAAGATGGAAATCAGGGTGTAATGAGCCAAAGAGAAAGCTGGTGACCCTAAAGTTGGGGATGTTGGCCGATAGACCGACCGCTTTGCCCTAGGTATATCGCCCGGATGCTCCAAGTTGAACAAGATCCGACCCATTTTCGGTCGGTTGTATAGCCCTTTCTGCCATGTTATACTTTGGCGTGTGGTATCAAAACCACTGGGCCAATCCCCCATAGAATTCAACCCGTTTCGTCGGTCACAGGGTTGGCATGCCCGGCGTAGTATCCAAGGAGGAGATTCGAATGTCGCGCAGAGACGAAGAATACTTGGTCCAGAAAGACCTGCTGGCTCGATTGCAGCGGGGCCAGATCGACCGTCGTCAATTCCTAACCCGGATGATGGGGGCAGGTTTGGGCATTGCTGGCGTCAGCGCAGCGCTGGCTGGTTGCGCAGCACCAGCTGCCCCAGCCGCGGCTCCGGCATCTGGTGGAGGAGCTGCCCCAGCTGCGGCTGTTGCCGAACGTCCTCTCACCCCCACCTTCTACCAGTGGATCGAAGACCTTCACCCCAGCATCCCCACAGTCAACGCCAAATTCCCCGGCCTGAATTATCAGATTGCACCGGTAGAGGGTTTTGGTATCGAGCGCTTTGTGGCCGAAGCCAAGAACCAAGAAAGCACCTGGGATGTCTATGTGGGCATGACCCCCTTTGTGGAAATGACAGCGCTGATCGAAGCTGGTGTGATCGAGCCGTGGGATGACTACATTCCCCAGGAAGTCCTGGACGATATCATCCCCTCCATCCGCGCCGAATGCACAGTCGATGGTAAGCTCTACAGTTGGCCCTTCCTGCTGGATGTCATCGGCATGGGCTGGAACTCGGAGATGACCGACACCGCGGGTGTTGCTTCGATTCCCAGCACATGGACCGAATATCTGGAAGCCTCCAAGCTAATCCAGTCGTCGGGTGCGGCGCTCTACGGCTGCACCTTCGACTCCCACGGGTGGCGCTCCCTGGCCCCGTATACCCATAGCCTCAGTTCGGATGTCTACACAGCCGAGGGGCTTTTCGACTTCAACCACGAAGCCGCTATCGAAGCGCTGAAATTAATGAAAGAGATGATGGCCCTCTCGCACCCGGACATTTTGCTGGAAGGCGCGACCGACGGTGGCGTCAACGGCACACCCGACGAAGTGGCCTTCGCTGCCCGCAAAGTCGCCTACTACACAAAGTACTTCAATGCGCCGCTACGCATGGCAGCCAACTGGCCGGACCCATCCAAGCTGATGATGGGTGGGCTGCCCAAATTTGAGAACGGCGAAGGCTCAACCGTCTTCTGGACAACGGGCTCGTGCCTATTCAAATATGGCAAGAACAAGGACAAAGCCGCCGAATACCTCAAATCTCTCACATACGACATGCAAATCTGGCAGGATTCCATCGCGGGCACGCCAGTGGCCCACCCCGGACAGCTGCCCCCCTACCAATCGATCTATGCCGGCTGGGAAGCCAGTCGCCCGGATTGGTTGCCCGATTTTGTAGGCTTGATCACTGGGCAATTGCCAAAGGCACGAGCCATCACCAACCATGCTTTTGGCCTTAGCCAGTTCCAGATTGCCAAGCCGGAATGGGAAAAGTACCTGACCGGCGCCGAGCCGAACCCAGCAATCGCGATGCAGGGTGCATGGGATATTGTGCAAGCCGAGATCGCCAAGACGAAAGCATAAGAGATCCCAGATGGCAGGTGGCAAGCGGAGCTGGAGCATCGCCTGCCACCTGCCACTTTCTGCGTGCAATCAGCCACTTTCTCACCCCACAAATATTGGACACGAATGGCTACGCTCTCCTCTAAGAATCCCAAAGAGATGCCCAGTTATCAAAAGCGGCTGCGTTTGACTGCCTTAGGCAATTGGGTCTTCTTGATCCCGGCACTTTTCTTCTTTATTGGCTACATGGTCTATCCAATTCTGCGGGTGTTGTGGATGAGTTTCACCGACTACCGCTACCTAAGCCAGGAACCTGCGCAGTGGGTCGGTCTGCAAAACTACGTCAATGCCTTCGCCGATCCCCTGGTCTACGATGGCCTGAGCCGTGCCGCCCAGTTCACACTTATGTTCCTGCCTGGCACGATCATTCTGCCTCTGCTCTTGGCAGTGATGGTTGATCGAGTGGAACATCGCACCCTCGCCACCATCTACCGGGTGATTCTGCTCATCCCTGCAGTGATCCCCGGCCCCATGGTTTTCGTACTCTGGAAATGGCTCTACAACTTTCAGATCGGCCCCATCAATTATATTCTGGTCGAGATTCTGCACATCTTCACCCCCCAGACCGCACCCCAATGGCTGGGCGGAACTTCCCTGACCCTGCCCGCAGTCGCAATTTTTGAGGTCTGGTGGGGGTTGGGCTACCATACCATGTTCTTCCTGGCCGGGCTGGCGGCTATCCCCAAAGAGCTATACGAAGCGGCACGCATCGACGGAGCAAACGAATGGAAGCTGCTCTGGTATGTGACGATTCCTCGCCTGCGCCCAATTTTGGCAGTGCTGGTGGTGTTGCGTTTTGGCTCGGCCATGGCTGTCATCGACGAATATCTCATCTTCGGCGGCTTCAATCGGGCTTCGCCCACCTATACGTGGACAGTCTACATGTACGATCTGGCCTTCAAAATCGGCGATTGGCTACAAGGCTATGCAGCAGCCATCGGTTGGATCGGGGCAATTTCCATGATGTTCGTCGTAGCTGGCCTGCTCTACATCTTCCGCCCCCAAGACGGCTAAGTGACGCGTGCATACGGCTTGCTCTCCAAAACGGGAACAGACAACAGTGACCACAAACACGGTTCGTAAAATCACAGATGACCGACGACGTAAGCGGATTGGCGTGATCACCCGCCATGCCATCATCAATTTTTTTATGCTGGTAATCCTGGTTCCCCTGGCTTGGGTTTTGTTGCTGTCAATCAAATCGATCCCCGACGCCTACAGTGGAACCTTGTG
>JAHEML010000572.1 GCA_024643705.1 Caldilineaceae bacterium
GGTAGAGCAAGAGGGTGTCTTTGGGGAGATTGTGTTACGGGCGATCGAGTCGTAGGAACTGAAAATTGAACGCGGACGGGGCAAATCGGTACAGGGCAAATCGGTACAGGGCAAATCGGTACAGGGCAAATCGGTGTAGAAACTGACAAACAGTCAACCGATTCGCCCAACATAGAACCAAAATGGCTGGCCGAGAGACAGAATAGAGTATTCTGTCTCTCGGCCACTCTTTTAGTTGGTTTCCAATTCCTAATCTGCCAGGGTACTGGTGTCGCCGATGGGCTGGCCGAGAACCTGGGCTTTGAGCAGGCGACGCATGATCTTGCCGCTGCGCGTCTTGGGCAGGCTGTCCACAAAGTTGATTTGCGACGGCACGGCGATGGGGCCAACCTCGGTGCGGACGTGGAGCTTCAGCTCTGCGGCCAGATCATCGCTGCCGGATACACCGCTGTTCAAAATGCAAAAGGCGTGGATCACATTGCCCCGCAGTTCGTCGGGGACGCCGATACAAGCAGCCTCGGCCACATTTGTGTGGCTCACCAGCGCGCTCTCCACCTCGGCTGTACCCAAGCGATAGCCACTGACCTTGATCACATCGTCCATGCGCCCGATGATCCAGAAATAGCCGTCCTTGTCCTTGCGGGCGCTATCACCGGTAAAGTACCAGCCTTGCTTGCTAAACTCGGACCAATATTGCTCCACATAGCGGTCTGGGTCGCCCCAGACTGTGCGGGCCATCCCGGGCCACGGTTGTTTGACGACCAGATAACCATCCTCGTTGGGATCGCAGCTTGTGCCATCTTCGCGCACCACATCGGCGTCGATACCAGTGAAGGGCAGGGTGGCGCTGCCCGGTTTTAGTGGCACCACCGGCGTGGGTGTGATCATAAAACCACCGGTTTCCGTCTGCCACCAGGTATCCATAATCGGGCAGCGCTCTTTGCCGATCACCCGATGATACCAGCGCCAGGCTTCCGGGTTGATCGGTTCACCCACCGAGCCGAGCAGGCGCAGGCTGGAGAGATCATGGCGATTGGCCCAAGCTTCACCATAGCGCATCAGACCGCGGATGGCTGTGGGCGCAGTGTAAAGAATGGTGATGCCGTATTTTTCCACCAATGACCACCAGCGATTAGGATAGGGAAAGTCGGGCGATCCTTCGTACATGAAGCTGGTTGCACCGAGGATCAGCGGCGAATAGACGATGTAGCTGTGGCCGGTGATCCAGCCCTGATCGGCGGCACACCACCAGCGATCGTCGTCCTTCAGATCAAAGACATACTGGAGTGTGGTGGCGATATACACTTGATATCCACCACAGGTGTGCAGGACACCCTTGGGCCGACCGGTTGTGCCGGAGGTGTAGAGAATGAAGAGCGGGTCTTCGGCATCCATCACTTCGGACTCGCATTTGGGACTGGCGATGGGCAACGCCATCAACTCGTGCCACCAGTAGTCGCGCCCTTGCTCCATGTGCACGCTCTGTTCGGTGCGCCTGTAGACAATCACCGATTGCACCACCGGGCTCCGTTTGACAGCCTCGTCTGAAATATCCTTGAGATTGATGGTTTTGCCGCGCAGCCACGCGCCGTCACAGGTGATCAACACCTTGGATTGGGCGTCTTCGATGCGGCTGGCAAGGGCCGCCTCGGAAAAGCCACCGTAGACCACCGAGTGGATGGCCCCTACTTTGGCTGTCGCCAACATGGCAATCGACAATTCGGGAACCCGGCCCATGTAGATGGTAACAGTGTCGCCCTTCTTCACACCCATACTGCGCAATACGTTGGCAAATTTGTTCACCTCTTGCCACAATCGGTAGTAGCTATAGGTCCGCTGTTCGCCATCCTCGCCTTCCCAAATCAGCGCCAACTTATTCTTGCGCCAGGTCTTCACATGGCGGTCCAGGGCATTGTGGATGATATTTATTTTGCCGCCGGTGAACCATTTGTAAAATGGCCGATTGCTGTCATCGAGCACTTGATCGTAGGGTTCGTACCACTCGATCATCTCTGTGGCCCGGGCATCCCAGTATGCTTCGATATCGGCCAGAGCTGTCTGGCGCAAGGCCAGGTAATCGGGCACGACCGCAGATGCCACCACATCGGCGGCAGGCGCATACATTTCGCTCTCGGCGGCTACCATTTCACCCTCGCGCTTCGCATCTGGATGAACGTTGGGATCGAGTTCGGACATGCTTCTCTCCTCGTTGGGTAATGAGTGGATAATGAGTGGTCGATTGGTTGTCATGTTGTCAGGGGTTTCGTCGGTGACAGGGCAATCATAGCATATTTTCACAACTTTGGCACAGGCAAGAAAAGTACCTAATGTTTCCATCATTTCAACCGGGTTTTGTTGAGCGGGCCTGCATGATCGCACAATTTCCATACAAAAAGGGTGGATGAAGTTTATGTTACGAACTTCATCCACCCTTTTTAAGTACACCGTATCAATCGACTATTCGCCTACTTCTCGCGGTAGAAGCCTTCGTGGACGATGGTCACTTCTTCAACGCCGAAGTCGTTGCCGCTGGAAGAGAGGTCTGGACCGCTAACCTTGGAAGGCCAAGCGTTGTAGAAGTTCCAGCGAGAAACCTCGCGGAAGTTGCGATCATACATGATGATGGAGCAATTCTTGCGGATGGAAGCGAAGTCGCCTCGCTCCACATCGGCCCGCCAGTCCCAAATTTGCATGTCGGCGGTGATGCCACGCTTGAGGGTCACATCGTTGTACTTGATGATGCCCGGCGCCTTGAAGATAAACGACTTGCCGTTCTTGTTCACCAGTTGGGACTCGACAATGTCGTGCTCCGAACCGATGCCGCTACAATCCTGAAAATAGCCTTCGAGTACGCCGTCGATTTCCAACCCAAAGTTGAATACGATCAGCGGATCGTCGGTGATACCTGCGCCTGTACCGGTACGAGTACCATCTGGTACCAATGGGGCTTCTGTAGCCATAGTGATAAATCTCCTTTAGAAATTATAGTAGAAAGAAACTCGCTTACGCGCTCAGTTCTGGATTCCACTGGCTAATACGGAAGATAACAAATTCGGCGGGCTTGACGGGTGCAATCCCAACCTCGACCACAACCATACCCAATTCGCGATTTTCCGGTGGATTGGTCGTTTCGTCGCAGCGCACATAGAAAGCCTGGGAAGGAGACGCGCCGTAGAGTGCGCCAGCATTCCATTGGGTTGTGAGGAAGGCTCCCACATCTCGACGAATTTTACCCCACAGGCGGGGATCGTTCGGCTCGAAGACGGTCCATTGGGTGGCATTCTCGATGGTGGTCTCGATCATGTTAAAGAGACGGCGCACCGGGACATAGCGCCACAGGGCGTTGCTTGTCAGTGTGCGGGCGCCCCAAATACGAATACCCATGCCTGCAAACGAGCGAATACAGTTGACACCAATAGGGTTCAGGATGTCCTGCTCGCCCTTGGTGACAGCGTAGGCCAGGCCAGTTGCACCCATGACAACTTCGTTGGCGGGGGCT
>JAHEML010000573.1 GCA_024643705.1 Caldilineaceae bacterium
CCGGTGACATCGGTGGATGTGGCTCTGGGTGAGGATGTGACCTGTACCTTTGTGAACGATGACAACCCGGCCAGCCTGACCCTGATCAAGACCGTGGTGAACAATAACGGCGGCAGCAAGGTTGCGGGCGACTGGACGCTGAATGCGGGAGCAAGCAGTGTGACAGGCACAACCGCAGGCACAGTGGTGACGACGACCGCTGGCACATTTGCCCTGTCCGAGTCGGGCTTGGCGGGCTATACCATGACATCCCTGACCTGTGACAACAGTTCGGGCCAGGTGTCGTCGGTAACCGTTAGCCTGGGCGAAGATGTGACCTGTACCTTTGTGAATGATGACAATTCGGTTCCGGGTATCGCATTGACAAAGACGCTTGTGCGCAGCGACTTTGCTGCGGATGGAAATGTGACAGTCGGCCAGCCGATGACCTTCACGATCCGGGTAGATAATACTGGTAATACAGCTCTGACGGTTGTCCCATTGCGAGATGAGTTCGACCCGACCTTCCTGAGCTTTGACCGGGCCAACCCGGCACCAGACACTGAAACGGCGAACTCGCTGACTTGGGACGACCTGACGGGTTCTGGCTCCCTGGCCCCAGGCGAGTCCATTACGGTCACTGTAACATTTGTAGCACTCGAGAGTACCCAGCCATTGACAACCACAACGACGGCAAATGTTGCGATTGTGGATGGTGCCACCACTGGCGAAGGAAATGGTACGCTTGACAAAATTGAGGACGATGATGTGGTAAGTATCACAGACCCACATATCACTATCACAAAGTCTGTGACAGACCCGATAGACGGCGTTGTGAAATTCAACGGCCTTGTGACCTTCACTATCGTGGTCTCCAATACGGGTGATACCTTAATCGTGTTTGCTGATGTCTTTGACATCTATGATGCAGACGTGTTGGAATACGTGAGTAGCAGCCTGCCGCCCACGACCTCTACCCCTGGTAAGCAAGTGTGGGTGGACATTACCCAAGCGTTGGGTGATATCCCGGTGGGTGGTTCTGTGTCGATCACAGTCACCTTCCGGTATATCAGCGAAACAGCGACTGCGACCACCAATGTGGCCCGGCTCGATGATTCGGTCGATGATCATGGTGATACACCGACGCAAGGCCAGGCACAGGCCCAGATTACTCTGGGTGTGACAGCGGTGGAGCTACTCTCGTTGCAGGCCAAATGGGCAGGCGACAGTGTCAATATCCAATGGAGTACGGGCCAAGAGATCGATTCGTGGGGTTTCCGAATCCTGCGCAGCGATAACCCATCCCGCGAAAATGCCCAAGAGATCACATCTGCATTGATCCCTGCCCAGGGCAGTAATGGTGTCTACAACTACAACGATCCAAACGGTAAGCTTGTTAGCCACTACTGGTTGGTCGAGGTGTCGCAAAATGGGACAATCGTCGAGTATGGGCCTGTCAGCGTGAAGGTTGATTCGACTGCACCACTCTCCGGCATCATCCTCTTCTTGCCTGTTGTTGGTCGGTAGATAGACTTGAATGAACACTCAGTGCGGAAGACGTTTCCTCTGTGCATTGTATCGTCTCGATACCAGGGGAACGTCTTTCGCACCGATTTTGTTATTTGCTACCTTTCACTTATTCAAAATCGACAATTCCACAGAGTTATGAGATAATCGGTCAAGGTTTTGTCGTAATTAATACCAGTTCCTATGCTGGGAGGATTGAGAATGTTCACGACTGGAAAATCGCACTCGAAAAGAAGCCTTCTATTGGTGATGCTGCTTATCGGGCTGCTGTGTATCCTGATGGTTGGTTCTGTGTACGCGTCTGTGCCATCACAAGAGCCAGCTGTCATCACGCCGTCGCCGGAGCCGACACTTACACCGACGCCGACTCCAACACCGCCGCCGACCGCGATACCTACACCGCCTCCTCCAGTTCCGATTCCAGAACCAGCGACGATTATTCTCGTCGGATCAGGTTTGGCGGCGCTATCGGGTTGGGCCGCGCGCAAACGCAGAGGTAGCTCAGATTCTTGATGGCGCGGTTGCGAGCAATTGTGCTGTCTGCAGGTCCATTTGCTCTTATCTTTGTACTTACATGGCCCGCTTGGCGCTGGCTGTGGGGAGAGTGGCAAAACAATCCATACTATAGCCATGGTATGATTGTTTTGCCGCTCTCTATTTATTTGGGCTGGCGGCGCTTGCAAACCGCTCGGTCCAAAGATTCATTGGTAGGCGATACCCGCGGACTGTTGCTGCTCATTGCCGCAACAGTTGCGTTTGTTTTCCTCGTTGACCTCCGGGCTTACTATGCCTCTGCTTTTGCCGCTATCTTGATCATCGCTGCGATGCTGTGGACGTTTCTTGGGCTACCAGCTGCCAAGCAGCTTGCTTTCCCTCTCGTACTATTGATCTTGGCTCTTCCCCTGCCCTTTGTCGAGCGGGCCACATTGCCCTTGGCGCTTTGGACAGGAAGCTGTTCAACGTTTCTGGGTACGTTGGCCGGCCTGGACTTGGTGACCAACGGCAACGCTGTCACCCTGCCCAATGCCGAGCTGATCATCGGTGCCCAATGCAGTGGCATGAGTTCACTCATTGCGTTGACATCTATGACGTCGCTGGTGGCCTATATCGTCACGGGGCCTCTGTGGGGTCGGCTTGCCCTGTTTGCCATGGCAATTCCCCTGGCTGTATTAGGCAACATTCTTAGGGTGACGAACCTTCTGTTTGTTGCCCGCTATTGGGGTGTGGAATCGGCCTTCCACTACTACCATGATCTATCTGGCCCAATCTTTTTTCTGATTGCTCTCGCTCTTCTCTATCCACTCAGTCGATTGTTCCAATGCCACCAACTTCAATACGATCGCTTCTAGCTGCTCTCATACTTCTGGTTGGCATCGGCGCGGTCTATGCTCGCTCTTGGATATATCCCCCTTCCGCTTCCACGAACGATGGAATTGCGTATGTGGCCGATATGGATTTCTGGTACCGTACAGCCAGCGAGCAGATAGTCTATGCCAATACACCCCTCGATCTATCCCATGATCTACAGGGCATTCCCATGCAACTGGGAACATGGCAGGGCGAAGATGTGCCCCAGACCAATGTGGAAGTCTTCGCCTTGCTGGAGCCAGAGCAATATATTCAGCGCCTTTACCGAAACGATACCGGGGATTACCTATGGCTAAGTCTGATTGGGGGACGTAGCTCGCGCACCTTCCACCCCCCCGATATTTGCTACGACACCGATGGGTGGAGTACGGTGTTGCAGTCCTACTCTCTGCCCCTTCCTTCCGGGGGTGAAGTTCATGGTATGTGGCTTGATGCAAAAAAGGATGATTATGGTCACCGTGTCTTCTATTTTTATCTCTTCCCCAATGCAGAACGCAACCCCGACGATGGTATTCTCCAAATGAAGCTGACCGCCGGCCACGAACAAAGCATGGAGCATACGCTTCGATCGATGGAAGATTTCTTAGGTCACCTCTTTCAATATAGTGCTTCTTCGCGCCTCT
>JAHEML010000024.1 GCA_024643705.1 Caldilineaceae bacterium
AAGGCGCTGCAACGCTCCCGGGAGCGGCTAGTGACAGCCCAGGAAGAGGAACGCCGTCGCCTGCGTCGGGAACTCCACGACGGTCTTGGCCCCCAGTTGGCCGCGCTCAGCCTGAAAGTGGACGCGGCCCGCAACACCGCCACAAACAACCCCCAGCAACACGCCCAACTGCTGCAAGAGGTCAAAAGCGGCGTCCAGTCGGCCATTGCCGACATCCGCCGCACAGTCTACGCCCTGCGCCCCCCTGCGTTGGATCAGTTGGGGCTGCTCCCCGCTGTACGTGCCCAGGCCGACGAACTCGCCACAGCCGCAGGCATGCGGGCCATCGTCGTCGGCCCAGAGATATTCCCGCCCTTGCCCGCGGCCGCCGAGGTGGCTGTCTATCGCATCGTCGGCGAAGCACTGACAAACGTAGCCCGCCACGCCCAGGCTGGCAGTGTTTATGTGGGCCTCTGCCTGACAGATGCACTCCATTTGGTGGTGGAGGACGACGGCGTGGGGCTACCCGACGAGTATCGGGCCGGGGTAGGGTTGACATCCATGCGCGAGCGGGCCGAGGAATTGGGCGGCAGCTTTCGCATCCGCTCCGAACCAAATCGCGGAACACGCATCGAAGTCTCCATACCGGTAGAGCGGTAGAGCGCAAGAGCGGGAGTCGTATCGTTTGTTCCCATCTGCTCGTTCCCATCTGCTTGTTCCCATCGCTCTGCGGGGGAACAGTCTGCGGACGCTCCGCGTCCCATTTTCATCATTATCGTTATCAGCCGGTCGTGCTATCCAACCCGCAACCGCCCAATCGCTCAACCGCTCTCCCGTTCCGAGGATGTTCACATGTCGCAACGCTCCAACGATTCAACAATTTCCATCCTCATCGTCGACGACCACACCCTCTTTCGAGATGGCCTGCGCTCGCTCTTTACCAGCGTGTCAGACACGGATGTGGCAGGCGAAGCCAGCAACGGCGAAGAAGCCATCCGTCTGGCCGAATCCCTGCAACCGGATGTAGTGCTGATGGATATCCAGATGCCCGGTCTCAACGGCATCGAGGCCACCCGGCGCATCACCCGTACCAGCCCTCACATCGGCGTGGTGATGGTGACAATGTTCGAGGACGACGAATCGGTCTTTGCAGCCATGCGTGCCGGCGCGCGGGGCTATGTGCTCAAAGGGGCAGACCAGGATGAAATGCTCCGGGCTGTGCGTTCCGCGGCCCGTGGCGAAGCGCTCTTTGGCCCAGCCATCGCCGCCCGACTCACCCGATTCTTCGCCGCGCCCCAATCACCTGCTGCGCCAGAGATATTCCCCGATCTCACCGACCGGGAACGGGAAGTGCTGGATTTGATTGCCCAGGGGCGCAACAACGAAACCATAGCCGACCAGCTGATCATCAGCCGCAAGACCGTGCGTAACCATGTTTCCAACATCCTGAATAAATTGCAGGTGGCCGATCGCAGCCAGGCCATTGTTCGTGCGCGCCAAGCCGGAATGGGGTAGAATAGAAGGCAGCAAGAACCGACGACAGTGAAAAAATTCAACGCAAAGGCGCAAAGATGCAGAGACGCAAAATGAAGTCGTAATTTCTTTGCGTCTCTGCATCTTTGCGTTGAGAAATAGTCCTGGTTCAACCGGATTTCCGGTGGTCGGCCAGGCCAGCGCTGATTGAGAAGGCGACGCTTAAGAAAGCGGGGGCTTTTTCCAGCCGTATCGAAATCAAGCGGGTCACCACCTGAAATCCCGAAGAACCATAGCCCTTTACAAGAAAGACCCAACGAGAGATACCCAATGCAAACCCAAACTTCCCCGATCGATCAAATGGCCCCGGACAAGCAGGAGTGGCTGGAATCGATCGCT
The DNA here is from genome assembly GCA_024643705.1 of Caldilineaceae bacterium. Lineage (GTDB taxonomy): Bacteria > Chloroflexota > Anaerolineae > Caldilineales > Caldilineaceae > JACQGT01. Next base: position 1,852 of record JAHEML010000024.1, read on the forward strand.
TATATCCACCAGGAGTATGGTCCGGATGGGGTGAAAGAGATTTTGCGCTCCCTGCAGAATTATGTGCTGGGCGCGGGCATTGTCCTCAATGAGGCTACCCTCAACACCCCCTACCGCAACACAATCCATGTCTCCGAGCAGCCCCTCTACCCAGGCGACTTGACGCTTGAGCAACGGGTCGAAGCCATGATCCGCTGGAACGCCATGGCGATGGTTGTACAGGCGGCTGATTCCGGCACAGGTGTGGGCGGCCACATTGCTACCTATGCATCGGCGGCCACGCTCATGGAAGTGGGTTTCAACCACTTTTTCCGCAACCGCACGGAAGAATATGGCGGCGATCTCATCTTTTTCCAGCCCCATGCCTCGCCAGGCATCTATGCACGGGCCTTTCTGGAAGGGCGTTTGAGCGAGACCCAACTGCAAAATTTCCGCCGGGAGCTACAACCGGGGGGCGGGCTTAGCTCCTATCCCCACCCCCGGCACATGCCCGATTTCTGGCAGGCTCCCAGCGCGTCCATGGGCCTGTCCACCCCGTCGGCCATCTACCAGGCCCGCTTCGCCAAATATCTGGAAAACCGGGGGCTGAAACCGGCCAACGGTGGCAAAGTCTGGTGTTTTATCGGCGATGGCGAAGCCGACGAGCCAGAGGTGCTGGGTACTATCAGCAGTGCTGCCCGTGAAGGACTGGACAATTTGATCCTGGTGGTCAACTGCAATCTACAACGGCTGGACGGGCCTGTGCGCGGCAATGGCAAAATCATTCAAGAGTTGGAACGGGCCTTCCGGGGGGCAGACTGGAATGTGCTGAAGGTGGTCTGGGGCAGCGGCTGGGATGGCCTGTTGGCGCGGGACCACACTGGCGCGCTGCAACGACGCATGGACGCCGCGGTGGACGGCGAATATCAATACTACTCCACTTCCTCTGGCGATGTGCAGCGGGAACGCTGGGTAGCCAACAACCCAGAGTTGGAGCGCCTGATGAGTTCGCTGACCGACGAGGAAGTACGTTCCATCCAGCGGGGCGGCCAAGACTCCAAGAAAATCTACGCGGCCTACAAACGTGCCCAGGAAATGACGGGAAGACCCACAGTGATCCTCATCAAAACAGTCAAAGGCGACGGGATGGGCCACGCCGGCCAGGGACGCAACACTGCCCACCAGATGAAGTATCTGAGCGCGGATGAGCGGCTGGAGATCGCCAAGCGTTTCCAAATTCCCCTGGACAAAGAAGCGATCACCACCGCCCAATTCTACCGCCCTCTGGATGATAGCCCGGAAATAGGCTACCTCCACGAGCAGCGCGCGCGACTGGGTGGTTATCTGCCCGAGCGCAAAGTTGCTTGCCCGCCTCTGTCGCCGCCACCTCTGGAAGATTTTTCCGAATTTCTGCACGGGTCTGGCACGCGGGAGCTTTCTACCACCGCAGCCAGCGTGCGTCTGCTGGCCCGGCTGCTCAAAGACAAGCAGATCGGCCCCTATGTGGTGCCGATTGTGCCCGACGAAGCCCGCACCTTTGGGCTGGAAGGCTTGTTCAAAGATGCGGGCATCTATTCGGCTGTGGGGCAAAACTACACACCGGTAGACGGCCAAAGTTTGCTGCCCTATCGGGAAGCCACCGATGGTCAGATATTGCAGGAGGGCATCTGCGAAGTGGGGGCGATGGCCTCCTTTTTGGCCGCGGGCACAGCCTATGCCGTACACGGTGTGCCCACCATCCCCTTCTACTTTTTCTATTCCATCTTCGGCTTCCAACGGGTGGGGGATATGATCTGGGCCTGCGGTGACATGCTCTGCCGGGGCTTTTTGATGGGCGGCACCGCCGGGCGCACGACCCTCAACGGCGAGGGGTTGCAGCATCAGGACGGCCATTCCCAGGTGGTGGCCCAGACTGTGCCCAACTTGAAAAGCTACGACCCGGCCTTTGCCTACGAGCTGGCGATCATCGTGCGCGAGGGCATTCGCCGCATGTATCAGGAGCAGGAGAATCTCTTCTACTATCTGACTGTCTACAACGAAACCTACCCTATGGCCGCCATGCCCAAACCAGAGGAAGGGGAGCCAGGGATTGCCGAAGGCATTTTGCAAGGAATGTACTGCTACCGGCGTTCTTCAATTCCTGCCGAGGGACGGCGTAAAGCCCATCTGCTGGGCAGCGGCCCGATTTTGCAAGAGGCATTGCGGGCACAGGAATTGCTGGCCGCAACAGGGGTGGCAGCGGATGTGTGGAGTGTGACCAGCTACACCGAACTCTTCCGGGAAGCCGAAGAGACCGAGCGCTGGAACCGGCTGCATCCGACAGCGCAGACACGCATGCCCTATCTGTCAGCACTCTTGGCCGACGAGACCGGCATTTTCGTCGCCGCGTCGGATTATATGAAAGCTTTGCCCAATAGCATCGCCCCCTGGGTTCCCGGCCCGTTTCATGTGTTGGGAACAGATGGCTTCGGGCTGAGCGAGTCGCGCCCGGCTCTGCGCGAACACTTCGAGGTCAACGCCGAACACATTGCAATAGCGGCCCTGCACAGCCTGGCGCGTCAGGGCGCGGTTGACATGGCAGTGGTCGAGCAGGCCATCGTCCGCTTCGGGATAGACCCGGAAAAGCCGTCCGCAGCACAGAAGTAGAAGAAATGCTGACGACCGACGACCGACCACTGACGACCAACGACCGTCTTTGGTCGTCAGTGGTCGGTCGTCCATCTTCCCACCCGAAAGAAGCGAGAAATGACCAAGCACACTCTGCACCTGCCCTCCTTGGGCGAAGGCGTTACCAAAGCCGCTGTGGCTGGGCTACTGGTGGCTGTGGGGGATACGGTGGCATTGGGCCAGCCGCTGATCGAAGTGGAAACCGATAAGGTGACGGTGGAAGTCCCCGCAGATATGTCGGGTGTTGTCGAAGCCATCCATTTTTCTGTCGGCGACGACATCCAGGCGGGAAGCGTATTCATGACGCTGTCTACCGGGAATGCTCCTGCTGGGGATGCTATTGCTACAAAGGACAGCCCTGCTCCAGCAATCCCTGCCCAGAAACCACCGGAGATACCACCGCCAGTGGAGATGCCATCCCCGTCCGCCCTAAACACCCAGACCCAACCACCGACAGAGAACCCCACTCTCTCCCCTGCCACCGGCAAAACTGTCCCGGCCAGCCCTATCTCCCGGCGTATGGCGCGGGAACTGGGCATCGACATTGCCGACGTGCAGGGCAGTGGTCTGCGCGGGCGCATCAGCGCCCAGGATGTCAAAACCCACGTGCGGCGGCTGATGGAAAACCCAGCACAATCAGCCAAAACAGCATCAACCTTTCTCCACCCGCCTCTGCCCGATCTGTCCGCCTTTGGCCCCATCACCCGCCAGCCTCAGTCCCGCATTGGGCAAGTGACAGCCGCCAACATGCAGCGCTCGTGGAGCGAAATCCCCCACGCCTGGCTGCAAGAAGAAGCCGACATCACCGAGCTGGAGGCAGCCCGCCAGCGCCACAAAGCCGGTGTGGCCGCGGCGGGCGGCAGCCTGACCCTGACTGCTATTTTGGTCAAAGTGTTGGCGTCGGCCCTGGCCGAGTTTCCCCTTTTCAATGCCAGTTTGGATGTGCAAACGAATGAAATTGTCCTGCGCCACTCCATTCACATCGGCGTGGCAATGGACACGGAGCGGGGGCTGCTCGTCCCGGTTTTGCGGGATGTGACCAGGGCCGGGGCTGGTAAAAGCCTGCTTCAGATCGCCCAGGAACTGGCCGCACTGACCGGCAAAGCCCGCCAGAACAAGCTGGGTGTGGACGATCTGCAGGGCGCGGGTTTCACCCTCTCCAATCTGGGCGGGATGGGGTTGACCAGCATTCTGCCAGTGGTCAACTGGCCCCAATCTGCTATTTTGGGTGTGGCAGCGGGCAAGCAACTGCCCCATTATGTCAATGGAGAATTGCGGCCTCGGCTGATTCTCCCCCTGACATTGGGCTTCGATCACCGGCTGATCAACGGGGCAGACGGCGCACGCTTTTTGGTGTATGTTGCCGAGATGCTGGCCGATCCATTTTTGCTGGCGTTGCGTTGATTAGATGCCTTTGAGAAGTAACCTTCTCGGAAAGTACAGACTCGTGACATTCATTCTTCAAATCTGGGGTGGCAGCTTCTACCTGGCCAACAAAATCCTGTTCGCGCTGGCCGAAGGCAGGCCAGAGAACCGAAAGCGCCGGTTACGCATTGCCGGGTGGCTCTTCTACATTTTGGGTGTGCCGCCGTGGGTGGCAATCCTGGTTTCGGATCGGAACTGGATTGCCGCGGCCATCGAGGCGGGCGGGGTTCCGGCCATGCTTTTCGGGCTGTACACTGTCTACAAAGGAAGCCAGGGCTACAGCCGCCCCTTCAACTTCATCGCGTCATTTTTCACTTATGGTTCTCTCATTCTGGGCGTCGGGTACAGCCTGTTTGAGCGGGGCGGCATCAACACCATGTCCCAGGTGCTGGAGCTGGGCGTGATGATCGGCTTCCTGATGGGCAGTTATCTGCTGGCAAGGCGCAACCCAAAAGGATGGCTCTTTTTCATGCTCATGAACGGCAGTATGGGCGCGTTGATGCTGTTTCAAGGCAAGCCGATTCTCGCGCTGCAACAGATGCTCTCTCTCTGCTTCGTCATTTACGGATTTGTCGTCGCCAGCCGCACCCGCGAGGTACCAGCAAAGCTGACCTGATGATAGGAGAGGGATGACGCGTAAGGAACAGATTGACGCGGCCAGAGATTCAAATCTCCTTTGACATCTCTTCCTCTCTCCGCTACACTCCAGAAGTTCGGCTTTTCCAAAGAAGGTTGAACTTTTACCTCCCCACCATAGACGGAGAAACCCCATGAAAATACGCGACATCCGCGCGGTTGGCCTGCGCGGAGCCACCCCCGAAGGTGGCTGGAGCAACGAGATCGAGACGGAAGACAACGTCCACACCCTGATCGCCGTACACACCGACGGCGGGCCGACGGGCTACGGCAGCGTCTTTACCAGTGAAGCCCTGGTGCAAGGTAGCCTGGGTGTGCTGCGCCCACTTTATCACGGCGAAAACGCGCTGGAACCCGAGCGGGTGAGCGAAAAGCTGCACCAGCATACCTTCTGGCAAGGGCGGGGCGGCTCCATCACCCACACCATCAGCGGCATCGACATCGCCCTGTGGGACATTCTGGGCAAGGTCACGGGCCAGCCGGTGGGCCGTCTGTTGGGTGGGCGCTACCGGGAGCGGGTGAAACCCTATGCCTCCCTGCTGATGGATCAGCCCGCTATTCTGGCCGCGAATCTGGAACGCTGGAAGGCGAAAGGGTTTCGCGCCTTCAAGATGGGCTGGGGTCCCTTTGGCCGGGTGAGCGACGCGCTGGACGAGGAGATCGTCGCCACCGCGCGTGAGGTCATCGGCGACGACAATATGCTCATGGTGGACGCAGGGGGTAGCGACGCCTTTTGGCGGGGCAATTTCAAGTGGGCTGTGCGCACCGCTGATATGTTGGCCGATTATGGTGTGGCCTGGTTCGAGGAGGCGCTGCATCCGGATGCATTGGAGGATTTTGTGCATCTGCGCCGGATGTCGCCGGTTCCCATTGCCGGGGGCGAAGTGTTGACCCGTCGTCAGGCTTTCCAGCCCTGGCTGCAAGCCGGTGCGTTTGACATTGTGCAGCCGGATGTGACCAAAGTGGGCGGCATCAGCGAGGAGCGGCGCATCGGCTGGATGGCCCAGGAGAACGGGGTGCGCTTTATCCCCCACGGCTGGAACACCGCGCTGGGGCTAGCCGCGGACCTGCACCTTTCGTCGGCTTTCCCCGACACAGATTTGGTGGAGTTCATCACCGGCTCGCCGTATATCGACGAATTGACCGTGGGTGGCTGGCAACTGGACGCCGACGGTATGCTGGCGATTCCCACTGGGCCGGGGTTGGGCATTGAGTTGGATTTGGACGCGGTGGCACGTCACACCGGCGGGCAGGGGTTGGACGCGGGTTAGAACGCAGATGATGTGGAACGGGTGGATTGACGCGGATGGAATGGTGATTCTTGTTTCCATGTAACGGTCACACCCAGCAAGAGTGGAATTGCTGTCCCCCCGCTTCATTCCAAATAGACAATCCTCCCTCTCTCTGGTAGACTACGCTTTCGAAACTTTAGCGGTTCAGTTGGTGTCCGTAGCGTTCAGTCTGCTCAAGCGATCACCCGATTCGCGTTCCTATCTTCCCCGTACCGGAGGCGAAGCGTGACCAAATCTCTCGACATCTACCGGCGGCTCTTTGGCTTTTTGCGCCCGTATCGCAAAGAAGTATCCATCGCCTATCTCTCTGTCCTCTTTGCTTCCGGTCTCAATCTGATCATCCCGCAAGTTCTCAAAAATGCCATCGACACCGGTCTTGCCAGTGGCAGGGCGTCGGCGCTTTTTGGCGCGGGCGGGCTGATCCTGGCGATTGCGATTGTGCGGGGTGCGGCTGCTTTCGGCCAGCGCTACTACGGCGAGTGGATCACCCACCGCATCGCTTACGATCTACGCAACCGCTTCTATTCGATCCTGCAACGGCTGCCATTTGCCTTCCACGATCAAGCCCAAACCGGCGATCTGATGAGCCGGGCCACGGGTGACATCACCGAATCCGAGCGTTTTATCGGCATTGGGCTGATGGACCTGACCTCCACGTTGCTGCTGCTGGTGGGTGTGATTGCGGCTATGTTTCTGGAAAGTGTTCAGTTGTCTCTGTACGCCCTGGGGCCAATGATCTTTCTGGTGGTTGCCACGGTGCGTTTTGGCGGGATCGTGCGCCCCCGTTTCAAGCTGATCCAGGAGCAGATGGGCTTGCTTTCTTCAGTGATGCAGGAGAGCCTGACAGGTATCGGCGTGGTCAAAGCCTTTGCCCGAGAAGATCACGAATTGGAAAAATTCGACGCCCAAAACGAAGAGTGGTTTACCCGGCGCTACGGCCTGATCAAGGTCTGGGCCAACAATTGGCCGCTCTTCACCATGATTCTCTCGATTAGCATCTTTTTGTTGCTCTGGTTTGGTGGCCCCAGCGCCCTGGCCGGCGAGATTACCGTCGGCTCGCTCTTTGCCCTCATCTCCTATGTGCTCATGCTCAATGGGCCTGTCCAGCGGCTTGGTTTTCTGGTGAATATGGCGGCTACGGCTGGGGCCAGCGCTACCCGTGTCTTCGAGATTATTGATCAGGCAGTGGAAGTGGCGGACAACGCCGACGCGCCCGAATTGGGCCAGGTGGAGGGCCATGTGACCTTTGAGAATGTGGGCTTTGCCTACGAAGGCGGCTCGCCGGTGGTGTCGGGCATCAACTTCGAGGCCCACCCCGGCCAGGTGATCGCACTGATCGGCCCCACAGGTTCGGGCAAATCGACAGTGACCAATCTGATCCCCCGTTTCTACGACCCCACAGTGGGCCGGGTGCTGGTAGACGGCCACGAGATTCGCGGGGTGAAGGTAGAGAGCCTGCGCAAACACATCGGCATTGTGCTGCAAGACCCCTTTCTCTTTGGGCTGACGATTTCAGAAAATATCGCCTATGGCAAGCCCGACGCCACGCCCGAAGCGATTGTGGCTGCGGCCACTGCTGCCCGTGCCCACAACTTTATCATGGAGACGCCCCTGGGCTATGAGACGAAAGTGGGCGAGCGGGGGGTCACCCTGAGTGGTGGGCAGAAGCAGCGGCTGGCAATTGCCCGCGCCCTGCTCTACGATCCCCGCATCCTGATTCTGGATGACTCGACCAGCAGCGTGGATACGGAAACCGAGCATTTGATCCAACAGGCCCTGGCTGTGCTGATGGAAGGGCGCACCACTTTTGTGATCGCCCAACGTCTCCTCACGCTGAAAAGCGCCGACCAGATTCTTGTGCTGGACGGTGGACGCATTGTGGAGCAGGGAACCCACGACGAATTGCTGATGGGTGACGGTCTTTACCGGCGTATCTACGATCTGCAATTGAAGGATCAAGAAGAGTTCGCCGCGCTGATGGAAAAGTAGCGTTCGTGTTCAAAAAGGGACAGCAAAATGAGCGAAAACGGCACCCGCAACGCAAGTATCAGCGCCGAAAAAATCCCCGCCGAGAGAATCCCGCTGGATGTGGCGCGCAAATGGCCCACCCGCCGGGATCGATTGGGCCGGGAAACCGGCGTCGACAATCCCACATGGCTTGATCCTAATCTGCGCCTGGAAGAGCGGGAGCGGCTGATGCGCGAGGCGCGCATTGCCGATCTGCTCCCTGACGAGGAAGATGAAAACCAGGGCAAGGATTATGATGGCGAATTGGTGCGCCGCCTGTTGGCCTATTTGCTGCCCTACAAGAGCCGTCTCATCCTCTCGATTGTCTTTATGACAATCTCATCCATCCTCAATGTAGCTGGCCCTGCCATTATCGGGCGGGCCATTGATGCAGGCATTCGGGCCAACGATGCCCAGCAATTGCGGCTGTGGACCTTCATCTTTGCCGCGGCGGCTTTGGGTGAATGGATTACCAACCGCAGCCGCATTTCGCTGATGGCCTATGTGGGCACACGGGTTGTCACCGATGTGCGTAGCACCCTGTTCCGCCATCTCCACAGCCTCTCGCTGAACTTTTTCAACAACTACAGCGTCGGGCGGCTCATGTCCCGGCTGATCTCCGATGTGGGCGTGCTCCAGGATTTCGTCACCTGGTCGATCACCGGATTGGCCCGGGCCTTCTTTATCTTGATTGGCATTGTGGTTGCCATGTTGGTCATGAACTGGCAGTTGGCACTGGTGGCCTTTCTGGTGCTGCCGCTGATGTTGATTTTGACCAACTACTGGCGCAAACGGGTGCGTTCGGCCTATCGGGCTACCCGCTCCCGGCTGGCCCTGATCAACGGCTTTCTCAACGAGTCGATCACCGGCATTCGGGTGACAAAGAGCTTTACGCGGGAACGGGCCAACTATCGCCATTTCGACGACCTGAATCACTCATTTTTCGATGCCAATGTCCGGGCAACCAAGCTGGCCGCAACCTTCTTCCCCGGTGTGGATTTTATGGGGTCTTTGGCGACGGCGCTGGTGGTGGGTGTGGGCGGTTGGCTGGTCTTCGGCGACACTCTGACCGCGGGGACTCTCGTCGCCTTTATCCTGTATGTGGACCGCTTCTTCGAGCCGATCCGTGATCTGGCCCAACGTTACAATACCTTCCAGGCTACCATGACGGCCAGTGAGCGTATTTTTCACCTGTTGGATACAAAGACCGATCTGCCCGACGCACCAAACGCCTATGATCTGCCTGCCATTCAGGGCAAGGTTAGTTTTCAGGATGTACATTTTGCTTACAAACCAGATGAGCCTGTGTTGCAGGGGGTAAGCATTCAGGCCGCGCCGGGGCAACGGATTGCGCTGGTTGGCGAAACGGGCGCGGGCAAGAGTACCATTATCCGCCTTTTGTCTCGCTTCTTCGATGTGACTGACGGTGCTGTCCTGATCGACGGTCACGACATCCGGGATGTGACCCAATCCAGCTTGCGCCGCCAATTGGGGATTGTTCTGCAGGATACATTCTTGTTCAACGCCAGCATCCAGGAGAACATCCGCTATGGCAAGCCAGAAGCCAGCGACGACGAGATTGTAGCCGCAGCCACTGCGGTAGGCGCGGATGCTTTTATCCGCAATCTGCCCGAAGGCTACGGGACAAGCGTGGGGGAAAATGGGGTCAATTTGAGCGTGGGTCAAAGGCAGATCGTCTCCTTTGCCCGTGCTTTGTTGGCAGACCCACGCATCTTGATTTTGGATGAAGCCACCAGCAGCGTAGACACCAAGACAGAGCAGACCATCCAGACCGCGCTGGACCGGCTGATGGAGGGGCGCACCAGTTTTGTGATCGCCCATCGGCTCAATACGATTGTCAACGCAGATCAGATTGTTGTGCTGGATCAGGGCAAGGTGGTGGAAAAGGGGGATCATTTGGATTTGCTCAATCAGCGGGGTCGTTATTACAATCTATACACGATGCAGTGGGCCGCTCAGGCCAATGGCTAGGTGAGAATCGGAGCCGATTCCACCAGAGAAATGGATACACCTTGTGAAGCGATATTTTCTTTTCGCGGTGCTCGTTTTCCTCATCAGTGCCAGCGCACTTCCTCTATTATCGCAGCAGCTTCCATTTGGGCAATCAGGCGTCGACCATCGCACATTCGAAATATCTGGCGATGCTAAGCCCCTGGCAGCAGAAACCCCAGACACCTTCCTGCCCATTGTCCTGGGCGGTGGAGTAACTGGCGCAACAGCGACACCCACCGGGACACCCACCGGGACACCCACCGGGACACCCACCGGGACACCGACTTCCACACCGACTTCCACACCCACACCAACACCTACAACACCCGGTGGGACAGCGACACCCACCCCAACGCCTACGGCAACAAGCAATGCGGTGGTCTTCGTCTCCGATGACTTCAACCGGGCCGACGCAGACCGGTGCGCTCTTGGGCTAACCAGTGGCTATGCGGGCGGAAACAACGCCTATTATTTGCCCCTGTGGCCTGGCCCCGGCCCAGATCCCGCCAACCCCGTCGGCGCGGATATTGTCGACCAGACCCTGCACCACAATGGATTGGGCATGGGTGGTGTGATGCTCACAAATCAAGCTGGCGCCTGCGACAACACAACCGTGCGCGGTATTGATTTGGGCCAGAACCTCTATGTGGCGGTTGACATAAAAGTTCCCACCGACGCCAACAACCGGATCACCCAAGCTGGCCCCTTTTTCCGGGGGCGGGCAGCGGCCAGGGGCGATGAACTCATCGGGGGGCTCAACACAGGGTATTGGGCGATTCTGGACAGCACCGGTTACGTACATGTGATCGATCTTGCCGATGGCGCGAGTATCCTCAACTTTACCCTTTCAAAATTTGATCCGAACCGTTTCTACCAAGTGGAGTTCGTCATCAATAGCACCTTGATCAAGGTGAAAGTCCACGGGCCAGTCGATTTGCCTGGCGGGAGGGCAGCCAACTATCAGGAGCAGACCGCCTCTGTACGGGTTGACGGTGTGCTTGACGGTATAAGCGGCAATCTATTCAGCGACGGCACAGTTGGCATCAATTTTGGCGGCGGGCCAAACCAGGGAGAGATTGGCGGCCAACAGGCAGACAACCTGATCGTGGGCGAATACCGCACCCTGGATTGAGAGAGTGCGTGATCGTTCGGAAATGAATCGGGCACGAAGTTTCGGCTTCTCATAAAAATTCGAACTTCTGATGCATCTTCAGTAGCTCGAATTTGACCGCGCAGCCAAGCCCTGTTATACTTTTTTCTGTTGTCTCT
>JAHEML010000574.1 GCA_024643705.1 Caldilineaceae bacterium
GCGAATTGCACGCCGGACGAGGCAGCACCTTTGGCTGGGGACCCCGTCGGGAATACCTGACCGGCCTGCCCCATTTCAACAGCGTAGACTTTCGGGGCGAATTTCCCCTGGCCGAACTGCGCTACAACGACGACACGTTTCCCGGCCAGGTTCAGTTGCAGGCATTCAACCCATTCATCCCCACCAACGCGGATGACTCCGGCATTCCCGCGGCCTTTTTCGAGTTCAGCCTGACCAACACCACCGACACGCCGCTGACCTATGTACTGGCCGGAGCATTGACCAATCCCCTGGCGGCCCGACGACTCAACACCATCGAACAGACCGATTGGGGATACGCCCTGCACCTGCGCTCGGAAAGCCTGCAACCGGGTACTGTCGGCCACGGCGATCTGACCCTGGCGACCGATGCGGGGCTGGCCGATGATATTGACGTGAGTTGGCAGCAGTATTGGTATCGGGGAACCTGGTTCGACAATCTGGAAGTCTATTGGGATGATTTGAATCGGCCCGGCCCTCTCAAAAACCGGGTTTACACAGAAGACGAGCAGAAGGCGGGCGTGCGCTTTAGCGAACAAGATACAGGCGTGCTGGCAGCCCACATCCCTGTCGCACCGGGCCAAACCCGGCGGGTGCGCTTTGTCATCAGTTGGAGCTTCCCCACCTGCCAAAACTATTGGAAACCCAGCCCAGAAAAGGCCACTTGGCAGAACTACTACGCCACCCGCTGGAACGATTCGTTGGACAGCGCCCGCTATGCCCTGGGTCAATGGGATCGGCTGCACACCGAGACCGCCCGTTTTCACGGCGCGCTCTTTGCCACCACCATGCCCGCCGCGGCCCTCGATGCGGTCTCCGCCAACATCTCCATCCTCAAATCACCCACGGCCCTGCGCCTGGAGGATGGCACTTTCTACGGGTGGGAAGGTCTGCACCCGGACGAAGGCTGCTGCGAAGGGTCATGTACCCATGTTTGGAACTACCAGCAGGCCTTGCCCTTTCTCTTCCCCGCGCTCGAACGCTCCATGCGCACGGCGGATTATCGCTACAATCTGCTGGAAAATGGCGCGATGCCTTTCCGCATTCAGCTACCCATCGGCTCTGCGCCCTGGGATTTCCGCCCCTACTGCGATGGACAGTTCGGCGGGGTAATGAAAGCCTACCGGGATTGGAAAATCTGCGGCGACGACGATTGGCTGGCCGGCATCTGGCCCGCGGTCAAGAAATCTCTCGAATACGCGTGGAGCGATGAAAACATCGATCGCTGGGACCCGGACAAAAGTGGCGTACTCACCGGTCGCCAGCACCACACCCTGGACATGGAACTTTTCGGGCCGAACTCCTGGCTCACTGGTTTCTATCTGGGTGCGCTCAAGGCCGCCAGCGAAATGGCCGCGCATCTGGGTGAACACGACGATGCTGCCGACTATGCAGCCATTTTTGAAAAGGGCAAAGCCTGGATGGACGCCCATCTCTTCAACGGCGAATACTACATCCAGCGCATCGACCTGAAAGACCGCTCCCTGGTGGAGGCCTATGGGGGCAAGGACGATGTGCTACAAGGTGGCACCGCGCTGGGTGCGTACTGGAACAGCGAACATGAGGAGATCAAGTACCAGATTGGCGAAGGCAGCAGCATCGATCAGGTGCTGCCCCAGTGGCACGCCTCGCTGTACGGGTTGGGCGATCTCTACGACCCGGCCCAGGTCAAACAAGCCAGCGCCGCCATCTACAAATACAACTTCATTCCAGAGATGGGCAAAGTCTACAACCCCTGCCGCATCTACTGCCTCAACGACGAAGGCGGGCTGGTCATCTGCGCCTGGCCCGAAGGTGCCCAGAAACCCCTCATCCCCGCGCCCTATTCCCAAGAGACCATGAACGGCTTCGAGTATTCCGCGGCCATCCACATGATCATGCAGGGGCTGGTAGACGAAGGCATGCGCTGCATCGAGGCCATCCGCCAGCGCTACGACGGCGAACGGCGCAACCCGTGGAACGAGTTCGAGTGTGGCAACAACTACGCCCGCAGCATGGCCTCCTATGCCCTGCTCAATGCCTTTTCTGGCTTTCAATTCGACATGACCAAGCAGACCATCGGCTTCGATCCCGTGGGGGGGAAAACTATAGAGGGGAAGGGTAATTTCCGCACCTTCTGGTCGCTGGATTCCGGCTGGGGTGAGTTTGAGAAGCGAGTTGCGAGTTGTGAGTTGCGGGTGCTGTACGGGGAACTGGGGGTGAGATCGCTTGTTCTGCCTTTCCTGGCGGGTCGGCAGGTGACGAGCGTCTCCCTGCGGGAAGTGCCGTTGGCCTTCACCCATGTTGGGGACGCCCTCACATTGGGTGAGGGCGTGACGATTGGATTGGGCGAGATTCTGGCCGTGGCCTACGCATGACGACGCGAATCGCAATCGTCGGCGGCTTTCTGGGCGCGGGCAAAACCACATTGATCCTGGCCGCGGCCCAGCGCCTTGCAGAGCAGGGCTATCGGGTGGGGCTGGTGACAAACGACCAGGGTGAGGATTTGGTGGATACGGCCCTGGCCGAAGCCGCGACGATCCCCGTTGTCGAGGTGGCGGGTGGCTGCTTCTGTTGCCGCTTCCCCGACCTGCTGGCGGGCTTGCAACGCTTGCAGGACGTCGCCAGCCCGGATGTGATCCTGGCCGAGCCGGTGGGCAGTTGCACCGACTTGATCGCCACCGTACTGCGCCCCCTGGTGCAATTCTACGGCGAACAGTACACCCTGGCCCCGCTCACAGTCCTCCTCGACAGCAACCTGGCGCTGGACACCTTTCCCCCAGACATCCGCTATTTGCACCAACAGCAACTTGCCGAGGCTGAAATTCTTCTGCTCAGCAAAAGCGATCGACTGGATCGAACGCGGAAAGGGCTGAAGGAACGGATAGACGCGGATACAACAGTTCCAGCCGCTCTGCCCATATCGTCCCACACTGGCGAAGGGATCGATGATTGGCTCGCGATGATTTTGGGCCAGAGTAGCCGCAACCCGGAAGCCCTGCTCATCGACTACACCCGCTACGCCCAGGCCGAAGCCGCGCTGGGGTGGCTCAACGCCAAAGGGCAGGTGCGGGCCGATTCCACCTATTCGGCCAGAGAATGGGCAGCCGCCCTGCTGGCCCGCTTGGCAAAACTCTGCGCCGGGGAAAATGCCTCCATCGCCCACATCAAAACCCTGGTCACCACACCCGACGCCACGCTCAAAGCCAGCCTGACCCAATCCGGTTTACTCTCGTGGGATGTAGACAGTGGCCGTGCCCCCACCCAGGGCCACGAATTCATCCTGAATGTGCGGGTCAACGCCACGCCCAGCCAACTGGAAGCGATGACCCTCCAGGCCATCGAAGCCGCCAAACCCGACCCCAGCGCCCGCTACTACATCGAACACTTCGAGTGCTTCAGCCCCTTACCACCCCGCCCAACCCACCGGCTCTAAACCGATCACCCAAC
>JAHEML010000575.1 GCA_024643705.1 Caldilineaceae bacterium
TGGCTCAATCCCGCGCCTTGGGCCAGGGGCGCATCGACGACATTGTGGGCTATGCCACCGGGGATAGCTGCCGCCACGGCTTTATCAGCGCCCACTTTGGCAGCCCGCCCCGCATCCGTTGCACCGTGTGCGACAACTGCACCGGCATCCGTCCAGAGGTACCGGAGGTTGTGCGCCCGGACATCCCCCTGCCCGACGACGCCGACATCGAACCCATGCTCATCGACTGCCTGCTCAGCCTGCCCAAACCCGTGGGACGCAGCGGTCTGGCGCGTATTCTGGTGGGCAACCTGCGCGCGCCTGTGGCCGCCAACGAATGCCGACACCATGGGCGTCTCTACGAAATGGGTGAAAGCAGGATCATTGAACTATTGGACGATCTGGTCGAGCACAAGCTGCTGCGCCAATACGAACGCCAGGGCTACCCTGTGCTGGCAGTGACCATGGCCGGACGGGTGATTGGCGAAGAATGGCTGGCCGCCCACCCGGACTTGGCCGAACCGACCGCCACAGACCCGGTGAACAACGCCGAACAAAACGAGACAGGTGAAGACGAAGAAGAAGTTACCGCTGAGACCTACACTGCCCTGCAAAAGGCGCTCTACGCCTGGCGACGACGCACAGCCGACGAGCAAGGCATCCCCACCTATGCGATCATGGACAACGAGCTAATGATGCGCATTGCAGAAAGCCGCCCCCAACATGCAGAGGAATTGGCTCAATTGCCGGGGATGGGTGAGGCACGCATGGCAAAACATGGCGGGGTGATTCTGGATTTGGTCAAACTCACCCCAACCAACGAAGGTGACGAGGTTCTGCTCACCAAACAGCGGGAGAATCCACCAGAAAGAAGAGCCTCAACCGGCGCACCAGCCCCAGCCAAACGGGTTGACCCCAGAGTGGAACGACAGGTATACATGAAAATGCAGGAACTCCGGCAGAAGGTGGCTGTGGCCGAGCGGGGCAAATCATACCTGATCGCGGGCAACGGGCTGCTGAAAGAGATCGCCAAAACCGCCCCCCGCACCGCCGATGAGTTGAACGCAATCGTCGGCTTTCGCAGCAGCGGGCTGGCAGACAAAGGTGACGAGATTGTGCAGGCGGTGGCAGAAATTCACCAACGCCTAGGCATTGAGGAGTAGAGATTCTGGTGTGATAGTGCGCCATATTCGCTCTACTCAATCTCGCAATCTCCAATCATTCGTCCCGTCAGCCCAGTAGAGGCTCAATGTCGGCCAATTGTCGCCCAGCGCCAAAGCCTTTGCCGTAGACTATGGGCGTCGTTGAAACTTCCCTAAACCATATCCGTAGTATACTGTGTGTGATCGACCGCATTGTTTTTCGTTTCAATTCAGGAGGAAACAAACCCTATGGCAAGCCTACTCGAAAAAGTATCCACTCTGATCTCCGCCAACCTGCACGCGTTGGTAGACCAGGCCCTGCAGAGCAACAGCCCGGCAGTGATCGACCAATACATCCGCCAGGTAGAGAACAATCTGGCCGATCTGGAAGATGCCGCAGCCACTGTGGGCGGCGAAGTGCGCACACTCAAGCGCAAAGTCCACGAATTTGAGCAGAAGGCCGACGAAGCCGACAAGGCCATCGACGCCTTTCTGATGGAGGGCAACAACGCCTATGCGTCCGCGGCCCAGGCCAAGCTCAACAGCACCCAACGCCTTGTTGAAACATACAAGGAGCAGGCTGTCCGCCAGGAAGCCGAATATCAGAACCTGCTCAGCGCCAAAGTGAAGCTGGAAGCCCGGCTGCAAACCATGAAGCAGGAGCGGGAAGAATTGATGGCCTTACTCGAGTTGGCAAAGAGCAAGGAATTGACCGTCAAGACCATCAAGAGCCTGGACAACCTGATGGGAACCGGCGACAGCGACATCAGCCGCATCGCCGAGAGCATCCACGCCCGGTTGGACAAGGCCAGCGTCGCCAGCGAAATGCGGGCCTCGCGCTTGGATGAAGAGATGGACCGTGTGCTGGAGAGCAGCGTGATTGACAACGCCCTGGCCGAACGGCGCAAGAAATTGGGTTTGAGCGAGTAGTATTCTGCGAGTTGCGACTTGCGGGTGATCACCCGCAATTCGCAATTCACTATCATGCCACTGGTCTGGATCGGCGGCACGAGTCGCCCCAACCACTCACGGATTTTGTATGCAACGCCAAGAACAACCTTCGTCTCCCTGGACGAGCCGGATATTTGTCATTGTTTTCGTTCTCATTCTGGCCCTGATCCTGGCCGGCTTTCTCTGGCTTGTGCAAAATGCCAAAGCCACCCTGCCCCAAGAAAACGAAGTCATATCCATGGCTGATGCGGCGCAGCGGATCAGGACCGGCGAAGTCGAGCGGATTCTATTGCAAGGCGACCGGGATGTCTTTCTTTACCTGCCAGACCAACCCCGCCCGCTTTATGCCCGGCTGGACCTGGGTACGCAGTTCACGTCAACCATCGAAATCCTGGGCGTATCCGCCGGTGAGATTCCGCCGCTGACAGTCGAAAGCAAGTAATGTCCATCTCGCCGCCCGTGTTGGAAGTGCAATCGAATGGCTATTGCGTCAGCACCGACCAGGATCGGCTGGATTTTGATGTGATCCACGGCTTTTTGCGAGAATCCTATTGGTCGCGGGGCATTCCCCGACACGTGGTAGAAACAGCAGCACGACATTCGCTCTGTTTTGGCGTCTACAAGGGTGCAGACCAGGCGAGCAATGCACAGGTGGGCTATAGTCGGGTCATCACCGATTACGCCACCTTTGCTTATCTGGCCGATGTTTTTATTGTGGCCGACCACCGGGGGCAAGGATTGGGCAAGTGGATGATGGCAACCATCAAGGGCCATCCCGCGTTGCAGGCCATTCGTCATTGGGTGCTTTTTACTGCCGACGCCCACGGTTTGTATGCCCAATTTGGCTTTGCGCCGGACGAAGCCAGCGCAGACTGGCTGATGACTTGGCGTGATCCTGCGTATGCAGCGTTGATCGCTGGATAATACCAAATTTCATTCCATTGGAAAGTTAGACTTCCCGATGAACCGAACCCGTCTTATTTTCATCTCAATCGTTGCTGCCGCCGTGCTGATTGTGGCAGGATCGCTCATCTGGCGCGCGGCCACAGGCACGCCCGTCGATTCTGGCCTGACCGTCGAACGGCCAGAGACCGTGACTGTGCGGGTGCTGGTGGCTCTGCCCGTAGAGCCGTGGGTACGCGCCGCAGCCGAACGCTTTAACGCCAGCAACAAAATAGTTGACGGCAGCCAGGTCCAGGTAGAAGTCATCGCCATGGATGGGCTGACCGCACTGGGCCGCTGGGATCGCAACGACTTTGGCGCACTGCCTGCGGGCACAACGCCAGACCAGATCACCGAGGCCGAGCAAGCCGAGCTGGCGAACTTCCCCACCGCTTGGATCCCCGACAGCCGCTATCTGGTGGAGCTGGCAAACGCTTCGTACAAAGAG
>JAHEML010000576.1 GCA_024643705.1 Caldilineaceae bacterium
TGGAATAGTTTTTACACATGGGCGCACGGGCGCTACCACATGCTGGAAGACGGTTACGATTCCTGGATCGGCGACGACAATTCATAGGATCACCCAAGTGCTGCCGCTGCCAGATTCGAGCAGCGGCCCAGCAGGGGTGAACTCCACACGGTCGGTTGGGTTGTCAGAACCACACAGGTCAACTCCTGTGCTGGGTCGGCCCAGAAAACAGTACCCGTAGCTCCACCGTGGCCAAAGCTACCGGGCGTTAGCAGATCGCCAAAATAGCCCCATCCCGTTGCCAGAGCCAGCCGCCAGCCAAGCCCCCAGCCATGAACAGCCCTCTGCATGGCTGGGATACCCGGCATTGCCGACGTTTGATCCCGCACCATCGCGGCCACGGTCGCCTTGCTGAAGAGCCGCACCCCATCCAGCTCGCCCCCATTCAGGAATGTTTGCAAATAGCGGGTGAGATTGTCTGCGGTGGAAAACAGACCACCCCACGCCGCGCCAAAATTTCGCCAATAGCTGCTATTCCAACCCCAATTTGTGCCCACCTGTTCGGTAGGCAAGGCAACCTGGGTCAGACGTTCTTCGGGCAATCCTGCCATCCCCAGAGCCGTATCCCCCATGCCCAGTGGATCGAAAATCTCCTGACGCAGAAAATCCCGCAAGGGCAGACCGCTCACCCGTTGCACAATCTCACCCAGAATAGCGATGCCCGTGCTCTGGTATTGGATGCCCGTTCCCTGGACAAAGTCCGGCGTCAACTGGCAAATGCGGCGAATAAACTCATCCATCGGCGCATGAGCTTCCCGCAGGGCCTGGTTGTTCGGCACCATATCGGGCAGGCCGGATGAGTGGGTCATCAGGTGGCGCAGGGTGATATTCTCCTTGCCATTGGCTGCAAAATCCGGCACATGAGTGCAGGCTGGTTCATCCAGAAGAAGCTGGCCCCGCTCGGCCAAGAGCATGACAGCCGAAACGACCACAGGTTTGGTGATGGACGCCACCAGAAAAATCGAATCGGGCTGCATGGGTGGCGCGTCGGCGGCGGGAAAACAGCGGCCAACCGCGCCGGGCAGCTTTCCTTCATCAACGGCTTGGGCCAGAAAGAGAAAGAGACGGCTCAGGCGATCCCGGTCGAAACTGGGCGCGATACGTCCCGAACGATCAACAGTTGGCTTGGCGGACAGATCAGCAGACATCGTGCATTTCTCCTGTGATGGATGGGTGGAGGGATGAATAGAGAGGTGGGTGGAGAGCCAGGTGCCGATGGCGCTTGGCGGGAATCATAGCAATACCGACAGAAAGGGACAAACAGGATTCACCAGCCAAGGGGAGGGAATTTTGACACTGCTTGACCCGACCAAGAGCGGGTGATACAATCGAGCCACCATCGTCGGCCCAAACATGAGGCGAACTTGCATATCCAGGAGCGACAGCATGACAATCAGCCAGTCGGCACTCGAAACCTATCGCCAACCCCACATCATTCTGGCCGAAGCCTACGAATTTTTGGGCGACGTGATCCAGCGCTTTCTGGACAGCGGGCTATCGGAAAAAGAGACCTTTCTGGTGGTGCAGATAAGCCCTGGCAATTATCGCAGCGAGCGCTTCGAACGCATCAGCACCCATCTGGAGCAAGTGGACCACGGCGAACTTTACCGCCCCCTCTCCGATCTCGACTGGCTGCCAACCGTGGAGAAAGTAACGGGCATGGATGGCCGCATGAGCGACAGCGGCGTGAAACGTTGGCAACGCCGCGCTGATGGCAAGGCGCTGGTGATCGAAGAGAACCATGCGTTTGCTGGGCTGATCTGGCCCCAACCAGTCATGCGCGGGACATCCGCCATACCGCCCTTGTTCGACATTTTTCAGAGCTATGTAAACTGTGCTATCGAGGATACAGCCTATGAGGCTGCGCCCGCTGAAGATATGGCCTACGAGACCGCGCCCAGCGCCGCCAGCGATGCCACAAATGGGGGTGCGGTGACCCAAAGCAAAGGGTTGGAGAGTATGCCTTCTCCTACCGCTGCCGGAGAAACCAGCACCGCCAGCCCAGCCCATGCGCCACAAAACGTCCCTTTCCACACAGACATTCGCTTCGCCAATTGGCTGAAACCCGGCGAAACCCGCCCGCTGACAGTCCAATTGGTCAAACAGAAGGCCGAGCAATCGCTTGCGGACACGAAGGTCGTCGTCGGTTTCCAGGATGAATTCACCCCAGAGACCATTCACATTCATTTGGACGCACCGGGCTTCTCCGAACGCACAGAGACCTGGCAGCGTCCGATTGAGATATTCAGCTTTCAGGATTCAGACAAGGCAACCTTCATCCTGACTGCGGGCCAAGAAGAAAACGAACAGCAGATCAGCATCGATTTTCGCCACAAAGATCGGCTGATCGGCAATGCCCGATTTCTCGTTCAGGTGAGCAGAGAACCGGTGGCCGCAAAGCCGGTCGTCCGTGGCCCCGCGGCAGAGGACATCCTCACATTTCGCCAGCCAGCACCCGATCTGGAAATCTTACCTGCGCCCCCACCCCCGCCGGATGTGGAACTGCGCATCCGGGCCGATGGGCAGCGTCTCAGCTTCGAGCTGCATTCACCCCACGAAGAGGTAGACGCCTCGCATACGCCCATGGGTACTGTCGATCTGACAGACCCCCAACTCTACATGCACGAGCGTTTCAAAGAATTGAGCGAATGGGCCACCCAACAGCCCACCGATAAGGATGCTGTGGTCGAAATCACCGACCAACTGACAGCCATGGGCAATGGCTTCTTTCTGCGGCTCTTTCCTGACAAGCTGAAACGCGTCTACTGGAAACTGCGCAAACTGCGGGACGAAGGCAAATTGACGACCTTCCACATTGTCAGCGACGAACCGTGGATTCCCTGGGAGATGGTGAAACCGGTGGATATGGACGAGGGGACCGTGGACGACTTTCTGGCCCAAGGGTGGCAGGTGAGCCGTTGGTTGGCTGGCCCCGGCCAAAGAGATAAGCTCGACATCACCTCGGCGCGGCTGGTGGCCCCCGACACCGATCTGGATTTTGTGCAACGAGAACGGGACTTCTTCGCCGAATTGGCAACCCGCTCCGTGCAGGTGGCCGAACCATTGCGCCAATTGGCCCAGGTGCGCCAGATTGCGCGGGAAGGGGTGGAGCTTCTCCATTTTTCTACCCATGGCAGCCTGAATAGCCAGAACATCGACAACTCAGCAATTCTATTGCAAGACAACGCCGAACTGCGCCCGGACGACCTTCTGGGCGAGGTGGTATTGGGGCTGCGCAAACGGCGACCACTCATCTTCCTCAACACCTGCCACGGCGCGCGCCTGGGCTTCTCTCTCTCTGGCCTGGGCGGATGGGTGGGCCACATGATCAACGACGTGCGCGCGGGGGTCTTCATCGGCGCACTCTGGGAGGTGAACGACGATCTGGCCGCAGACTTTGCCCTGCGCTGCTATACCGAAT
>JAHEML010000577.1 GCA_024643705.1 Caldilineaceae bacterium
GGGAACAGGTGTTGGCGCAGGGGGTGGCGGGGCCTGGCGTACAGGAATCTCGGCGCAGGGGGTGGTGAAGGCAACGTAGGCCGCCCCAGCAGAGATCCATCCCAACCCACCCGCGGATAACACAACTTGTAGCCATGTGCAGGCTTCGTTGCGCCCATCGATGATCACTTCCTCGTTCCGGGCCAAAGAGCCAATAGGCCCGTAGGTGGTGTCTGGCCCAGACCGCACATTGAGAGCAGCGATGAGAACCCGGGCAGTTGGCTCTGTCTCTTTATCTGATGCCACCACATTTTGGGGTATTTCTACAGCCTCCTCAGGTACGACCTTCTCGCTCGGCTGGAAAGAATGACGCAGAACGTTGAAGGCCATATCATCTTCGCTTGCCAGAGACAGAAAGGCAACGAAAATGATCTGCCCATCCGGGCGGCTGCGCAGCACCAGGTTATAAAAATCTGCACGGCCATTGGAACAGCCCTGCCACTGATCATAGAAGCCTTCGTAGGTGACGGAGCGGATGGTGTGAATATGCGGAAAACGCTCTCTACTTTCGCAGACATCGGCATAGTCCAGCTTGTCCAGAATATCGCTGATGGCGACGTTCGGGAACTCGTCAGCAAACATCTCGACAATCAGGCTCGCCCCACCCAAGGCATCGTCGAAGAGTGCCAGATCTGGCGCGGCTTCCCAGTGGAGACGGCCATCTTCCTCGTCGGTGTTCATCTCCGTGTCGGCCCAGGCAGCGGGGCGCAGAAAGTTTAGACCTGCGAACGTCTGGCGAGAAAAGCTGACCTGGCCCAGCGGTCCTTTGGCAGAAGCCGGCAAAATCTGGCCCTCGCGTGTTGTCCCGTTCGACCCGGTTTGGCCCACCCCCCGGTTCAAAACTTCGAATGGCAGCGGTTCTGCCCGATCCCACCCCCGCAGCTGGCTGCAATAGGAGGCCATAGTTCGCCCATCACTCACGTTGTCGCCACCCAGGCTGAGCAGAACATCACCCGGTTGCAGACCAGCAGCATCGCCGGGAGAACCGGGCTGGACAGAGCTAACCCAGATGCCCTGCTGATCGTCGTCGCTCCACGCTTCTCCGCTAATGCCCAAAGATTCGGAAGTCGTGCTGTGTTGCAGTTTGGCAATAGTCTCCTGCACCTCTTTGGCCGAAATCGCCACCGAACTATCACTCCCTGTTCGCTTGCCATAATTCCCGCCATAATTGACGCCAACCACCTGGCCCTGATCGTTGGTCAGCGGCCCACCCGAATCGCCGGGGCTGACCACAACTGTGTGCACGATTGTCTGCATGGACGAGGCGATATTGCTCTCAAAGTCGGCCTCTACCTCCAGGGTTTGCCCCTGGGTGCGTGCCAGCTCGCCGGATGAAAACCCGAACCCATAGACAGTCGTCCCGTTCTCCGGCACGCCGGGAAACCAGCCTAAATAGGGGTAGTCGCCGCCTGCCAAGGCAAGCAGGGCCAGGTCGGAGCACTCGGATAGAGAGAGCACAGTGGCATAGCGGGGGCGCTCTTCGCCGTGCAGATAGACCAGGATCACCCGCCCGCCTGCTACCACATGGTTGTTGGTCACAATCAGCCCCGACGGGTCGATGAAGAAACCCGTGCCCACCTTGAGATGGGTCGTCTCTGCCGTGTCCGAGGCTTGAAATGTGCCAAGCACCTCAATGCGTACAACCGCCTGCTCCACATCATCGACCGAGAAAATAGGCGTGTTGTCCACGGGGATTGGGGCTTGATTCGGCGGCGAAGCCAACGCGCCCGTTTGGGTGACAGTGAGAAGCAGAGCGATCAAAACGCCAGCCAGCAAAGGAAGCGCGATCCAACGGCGAAACAAGTGAGTGTGCATCAACATATCCTGCCTATTGTTTAAGAGTGATGGTTCAGAGTGATGGTTCAGAGTGATGGTTCAGAGCGAATATCAACCACCGATCAACTTTTGTACCTCAACATCCCAGCTTCCAGCCACCTTTTCGCCATATTCGGCCAGCCCACCGGTTGCCTGGGGGCCACTGACATGGACAGCCCCCTGCACCAGCCGCGCCCCAGAGACAAAATCGGTACTGAGGAAATGGTAGGCCAGCCCCGCCCGTTCGTGATCCGTATTGTTGCGTTTGGTGGCATGGGCCGTGCCATAGTTGAAGAAAACCCCGCCACCCGCGGGCAGCGGAACCGCCACCGCCTGGCTCTCGTCCACCTGCATGTGGATATGATGATCGCTGGTCATATCCCGCTCGTGGTCAAAACGTTGGCGATGGCTGTTGGGGATCACATGCAGCGTTCCATTCTCCAGGGTGGCATCGTGCAGCGCAATCCAAAGAGCCGTGCCCGCGGTCGGGTCGGCGGCCTGAAAATAGGCGTTGTCCTGGTGCCAGTCGGTGCCTGCGCCCGTGCGCCCTGGTTTGAGGAAAATCTGATCCAGCTGGCGCACAAAAGATGGGCCGATCAGTTGGCCCACACAGCGTATCACCGTGGGGCAAAAAGGCAAGGCACGAAAGAGGCTGCTCTTATCGTTGAGCGGGATGATCTGATAATTGATTTCCGTGTCGCTGTGGGTTACCCCATCGCCCACAGTGGCAACATTGCGCCCTAGCCCCTCCTGTTTGAAGCGCGCCAGCTCGGCGCGCATAGCGGCCACCTCGGCTGCGTTGAAAAGGGTAGGGGCGATGGCATAGCCGTACTCGCGAAAATGTTGGACTTGGGCAGGGGTAAGCATGAGGAATCTCCAATGGATGCGGGTTAAACCAGATTGGGCGAGAGGAGAGTTCGTATTGGTGGATAGACTATAGCGCAACTCCCGTGGGAAAACAAACAAAAATCGTATCCATACAGGGCTAGCCTCAATTGTCGTAGGGCAGGTTTCTTACCTGCCATTACTCGGTCTCCCACATTTGGCAGGTAAGAAACCTGCCCTACGTTTTCATCATTGGCCCCGGACACCAATTGTAAGCCAGGTCAATACAGCGCGGCTCCATCGGCCTGCAAACACCAGTTGCCCACCACCTCCACTTGGGGTACGATAGGCACACCACATCACCCATTCATCACCCAGGAGAAAGCCCCATGCAGCCCATCGTAGACACCCATCAACACCTGTGGAACCTGGAGACTTTTCGCCTGCCCTGGTTGGTTGGCGCGCCAGCCCTGGCCCGCACATTTCTCACCAGCGACTACCTGGCCGCCACCGCCGGGCTGAACGTGGTCAAAGCTGTCTACATGGAGGTAGACGTAGCCCCAGAGCAGCAGACAGCCGAAGCTGAAGCGCTGATCGCACTCTGTGCCCAACCGGATACGCCAACCGTGGCCGCGGTCATCTCCGGGCGGCCCGCCGCGCCGGAGTTCGAGACATACATCCGCGGTTTTGCCAGCCACCCGGCCATTGTGGGTGTGCGCCAGGTATTGCACGTACCCGACACGCCCCCCGGCTATTGCCTGACGCCCCAAT
>JAHEML010000578.1 GCA_024643705.1 Caldilineaceae bacterium
GGTTCTCCATCTCGATCAAGTGCACCAGCGAGCGATCCCGCCCCACACCTGGGACGATATAGTAACTGTGCTCCGTATCCGTCACATGCACATGATCCTGGCTCAGGCTCAGGAACTCCGGGTTGTGCATAAATTCCTGGGCGGTACGCATAACATAGCCAGGGAAGGTGGCCGAGAACATAACTGTGTGCAGCTCGCCGTCGGGGAGATAACGCTGCACTTGGCGCATATCCTGGTAGAAGCCCATGGAGAGCATCCGATCGGCCTCGTCGAAGACAAGCATCTCCAGATTTTTCAGGTTGAAGGTGCGGCGCAGCAGATGATCCAACACCCGGCCCGGTGTGCCCACCACCACCTGTGCCCCGCCCTTTAGCGCTTCGGTCTGGGGGCCATAGCCCACGCCACCGTAGACGGCTACCGTGCGCAGGCCGCTGCCCGCAAAGAGCATTTCGGCTTCGTTGGCAACCTGCCGGGCCAGTTCCCGGGTGGGGGCCAGAATCAACGCCTGGCATTCGTTGCGTTTCGGGTTCAGCCGCTCCAGCATAGGCAGCAGAAACGCGCCCGTCTTGCCGCTGCCTGTGCGGGCTTGCACCATTACATTACGTTTTGCCAGCAAATGGGGGATAGCCCGTTCCTGCACGGGCATCAATTTCGTCCAGCCGGTGGTCGCCACCGCGCCAGCCAAACTGGTGGGCAGCGTTTCGAGGGTCACGTCAGTCAGTTGGTTGCGATTTTCTTCGATTGTTGGGGAGTCGGTTTCCAAAAGTATCTCGTTTCGTTGTTCGTCCGGCAATCTATTCGTTGTTCGTCCGGCAATCTATTCGTTGTTCGTCCGGCAATCTATTGTCGTCTGAAAGCTGCAGTCCACTGAAGTGGATTGAATCTTCAACTATTGTACCACTCGGCTGCGCTTACACCCGAACTTTACGATCCATCCCAACCAGAGACATTGCGCCGATTGGCTTTGGTTGAGCTGCGCTGTTTCTTGCTTTCCAGCCGCCGCCGCTTGGAGGCAAGGGTAGGCCGGGTGGCCTTACGTTTGGGTTTGGGGCGGGCCACACTGCGCACCATTTCGGCCAGGCGATTCAAGGCGGCTTGCCGGTTGCGCTCCTGGCTACGATGTTCCTGGGCGCGTAAGACAATCAGCCCATCCCCCGTGATGCGCTGATCCGAGAGGGCCAGCAGTCGCGCCTTGACATCATCCGGCAGGGATGATGCGTTGATGTCGAAACGCAGTTGCACAGCCGTAGCTGTCTTGTTGACGTTCTGCCCGCCCGCACCCTGGGATCGAACCGCGTCCAGTTCGATTTCGGAAAGGGGAATGGCAAGTCTGTGGGTGATGTTGAGCATAATGAGATTATCGCACAGATTGAACAGATGTGCGACTCGTGGTAAAATCGCGCTATGAAATACCAGCTCCCCGAACGTGTACAACACAAACTTGACGAACTACCCGACCAGCCGGGCTGCTACCAGATGCGGGACGAAAACAACCGCATTCTGTACGTGGGCAAGGCTCTGGTGCTGCGCCAGCGGGTACGCAGCTATTTCCAGCCTTCGGCCAACCATGTGCCCCGTATCCAGGAAATGGTGGCAAAGGTCCGCGACATCACCTGGTGGGTCACCCGCACCGAGATGGAAGCCCTGGTGCTGGAGAACGACCTGATCAAGCGTAACCAGCCCCGCTACAACGTGATGCTGAAGGATGACAAACAGTATCCGTACATCAAGGTCAACTGGCAGAACGACTTCCCCAAAGTGGAGGTGGTGCGCCAGATGACCGACGACGGTGCCCGTTACTATGGTCCCTTCACCAGCTCCCGCGCAGTCTACCAAACCCTCGAAGGCTTGCGCCGGGTCTTCCCCTATTTGGATTGCGAGCGTACCATCGACGGCCAGGACGAGCGGGCCTGTCTCTACTACGACATGAAACTGTGCGGCGGCCCTTGCATCGGCGCACAGAGCCGGACCGAATACCGAGAAGGTATTCAGCAGTTTATGGACTTTATGGAAGGGGAAACCGACGACGCCCTGACCCGACTGACAAGCCAGATGCAGAACGCAGCCGAGATATTCAACTTTGAGCTGGCGGCCATCTACCGGGATCGCATCAAGGCGGCCCAGCGCATTGTGGCCCAGCAGCAGGTGGTGGGCGTCTCGCAGGAAGACGAAGATGTGGTCTCGATTGCCCAGGACGTCAAGAGCGCCGATACGGTGGTGCAGGTGCTCTTTGTACGCAAAGGGCGGCTGACCGGCAAAGAAAATTTCGTGCTGGAAGGCGCGTCGGTTGTCGAATCCAACGCCGAAACCCTGGGCGCGCTCATTGGCACCTTCATCCAGCGCTACTACGACAGCGCCGCTGTCATCCCGCCCCGCATCCTTGTTCAGTTTTTGCCCGGCGAAGCCAAATTACTGGAAAGCTGGCTGCGTCAAAAGCGGGGGGGGCGTTTTGAATTGCGCATGCCTCAGCGGGGGAAAAAGCGCAATCTGATCGATCTGGCCGAACGCAACGCAGCCGAACATTTACGCGTACAGCAGGCCCAATGGGCGGTGGACACCAACCGGCAGACCCAGGCCATCGCCGAATTGCAGGAGAGCCTGCGCCTGGACCAAGCCCCTGCCCGCATCGAATGTTTCGACATCAGCACCCTGTTTGGCACAAATACCGTCGGTTCCATGGTTGTCTTTGCCAAAGGCGCGCCCCTGAAATCGGCTTACAAACGCTTCAAAATTCGCGGCAAGGGCAGCCAGGGCGAGCCGGACGACTTTGCCAGCATGCGCGAGATGTTGCGCCGCCGCTTCCGCCGGGCTGTGGAAGAAAAGGTGGACGATCCTGGCGGCAAAGCCCGCACCAGCGAAGACCAGTGGCGCATTTTGCCCGACCTGGTGATTGTGGATGGGGGGAAAGGGCAGTTGGGTGTGGCCGTAGAGGTGCTGGAAGAATTCGATCTGCTGGGGAAAGTGCCGATTGTTGGCCTGGCAAAGCGGGAGGAGGAGGTCTTTCTGCCTAAACGCAGCGACCCACTCTGGCTGAAACGGGGCAGCCAGGCCCTCTACCTAGTGCAGCGCATCCGCGATGAGACCCACCGCTTCGCCATCACCTACCACCGCAACCTGCGCAGCAAGAGCCAGATTCGCAGCGCGCTGGATGATGTACCCGGCATCGGCCCCACCCGTCGCAAAGCCTTGCTCCAATTCTTCAGCGGAGACGTAGAGCGAATCCGCGCCGCCAGCCTGGAAGAATTGCAGGCCGTGCCGGGCATGAATAAGCGCGCAGCCCAAGCTGTGAAGGAGCATCTTTGATGACTATCACACGGCTTGGCCCATCGGCACCACCCGCAGCCAATATCCCCGCCATGATCGGTGCAATGCCCTTTTGGGAAGGTGTCCCCGCCAAAGAAGTTGCGGACCTGATTGCCAACGAAACCGAATGGGTTACCTTCGCCGAC
>JAHEML010000579.1 GCA_024643705.1 Caldilineaceae bacterium
TCCAGGCTTGTCCACGGGGTGAAAGGCAGCCACGTGGGCTGCACGGTCAGCCCCGCCTCCGCCAGGATGCTCAGCGCTTCGTCCATCTGGGCCACCGTATGGCCCTTGCCCAACCGGGTCAACACCCGATCGCTGGTTGACTCGAAAGCAGAGACGACAAATGTAGCCCCCGCTTCCCCCATTCGCTGCATCAACGTTCGGTGTTGCAAAATATGCTCGACTTTGGTGGTGAAGTCGAAGGTCACACGAGGAAATTCGGCGTGGAGCGCTTCGGCGATCTTCAGAGCATGGCCCGGCCCATTGAGAAAATCCTGGTCACCAAAGGTGATGTGGCGCGCGCCCGCAGCCACCTGCTGGCGGATGTCGGCCAGGACAATGTCCGCGGGGACGACGAAAAAGCGCCCATTGTAGACTGGCACAATCGGGCAGTGGCCGCAGGTGTGCAGACAACCCCGGCTGGCCTCCACATATCCAGCCAGGTGGCTTTCGTCGTCGGCCATGTAGCGGGCATAGGTATCCAAGCTGGGCAGGGACGCACGTTCGGGCACCGGGAATGTCAGCCGGGCCAAATGGGGCCTAGTGATGTTTGCCCCAGTGGAAAGACCGGCCACATCCACCGGACTGCCGCCGTTTGATATCACGCGGGCCAAATTAACCAATGGCTCCTCGTATTCCCCAGCGATGACCGAGTCGGCCAGGGGCGTGCTACCATCTTGGTGCAAAAGATAGTCCCGATTTAACCAGGCATAGAGGCCGAAAAAGGTGATATGTGCGGTGGGGTTCAGATCGCGCACCCGGCGGGCCGCGTCCACACCCAAACGCAGGGCGGTGTGCATGGGCGCAGCAATGGCGATCAACCGGGCCGCGCGTGCGGCATTTGTGGGGAAGTAGCCCACCGAGAGGTCAACCCCAGTGGCAGCCAGCCCCCCTTGCTTCAAAGCAGCCAGAGGCCAGCCCAAACTCACAGGTTGGTGGCCCAGTTCGTAGCAGGATAGAAGGAGAATGTCGGTGGCCTGTGTCATGCAAATAGCGTACCCGATTCCGGGCGTTGTGTCCAATGGGATTGGGTGTTGCAGATCGGCTTGAGATCGATCACAATAGGAGTGTTCAATTTTTGCCCACCCCAACCAACAGGAGACTTACCCCATGATCCTCAGTCCACTTTCCCAGGCCGACCGCTACGTTTCTTTGCATCCCCGCTTCGCCGCGGCCATTGCTTTTCTGCGCCAGGATGGGTTGACCGATCTGGCCCCAGGCCGCTACGAGATCGACGGTGACCAGCTTTTTGCGCTGATCACAAATGGGCCGGGACGCAGCCGCGGCGAAGGCAAGCTGGAATCTCACCGGGCCTACATCGACATCCAATACGTGGCCGCGGGGATCGATGAAATGGGTTGGAAGTCCACCCCTACATGCACCCAGCCTCAGGGCGAATTTGATACGGCCAAGGATGTGGTACTCTACAATGACGCGCCGGACGCGTTTGTGGCAACCGGGCCGGGGTCGTTCACCATCTTCTTCCCAGAAGACGCGCACACGCCCCTGCTGTCGGACGGAAACCTGCACAAGGTGGTGGTGAAGATCGCGATTGGGTAGGAGAGAATTGAAAATCCAGCTTGCCGTACATATGCCCTATCAAATCATATTCCCGAACCAACAGACTTTCCAACTGCCGCCGAAGACCGTCAACTCCATCCTGGCTTCTGGCGCCCAATACGACAAACCCCTATGGCAATTCCGGGCCGAACGAGTGCTGAAATTGGGTAGCCACCAGTGGATTTCCCCATCTGACCAGGTAGCAGCCCAATCAATTTGGAGAGCACACCCGGCGGGCATTGTCGCTGTCGCCTGGAAGCTCTTCAATCGGGGTTGGTCGGGCGCGGCGGAAGAGTATTTCTACGACACGCGACGCTACCCCAATCACCCACGCCACTATGGGCAACGTGTGATTCCACTCGTGGATGAAGATACCGGTTCTCAGCAGATCGGCTGGGTGCGCATTCTACAGCAGACAGAGGCGGGTGAACAGTACGCCGTCTTTGTGCAGTTCGCAATTCTAGAAATGTTCGAGGCACGAGTGTTGCCAGGGCAGTATACGTAAAAATAGTTCTTAAAAAAGAAAGAAGCCGGGGAGTGTACTTCCCCGGCTTCTTTCTTTTTTTGTACCATTCAAGGTGGGCCGTCGAGAA
Source organism: Caldilineaceae bacterium (assembly GCA_024643705.1). Taxonomy (GTDB): domain Bacteria; phylum Chloroflexota; class Anaerolineae; order Caldilineales; family Caldilineaceae; genus JACQGT01. The sequence continues at coordinate 2,190 of JAHEML010000579.1, forward strand.
CTTCAGCGCCACCTGCTATCATGGAGATGCGTACCTGTTCCGCTGTGACATAGGCATGATCGAACGTAACAGCAAAGTACAACCAGTCATCCCGTGGGCTTAGCTCTTGCAGGTTGACGCTCAGATCGGCTTCTTGCAGCGCTTTAGCAATACCTTCCGTCGCAGAGTTGACGAGACAGCTACAGTAAGGTACACGACCCCATATGACTTGAGTGGATTGTGCAACAGCAGGAGTTGCAGACTCAGTCGCCAAAAGTTGACTATTGAGTTGTAGACTTGTCCCATTTGTCAGAGCTGGTCGACATGACACAATAGCAATCACGATAACAGCACTGACAAACCCAACTATACCCCGTCGGAATGTTGGCATTTCTGGAATCCATACTCCTCGTACTCGCTACTTCTACCCTGGAAACTTACCTGCGGCCCCAGATAAAGCCAAGCCCGCAGGTAAGTTTTCAGTACGCTGAGGTTAGGCTGCGTTCGTAGGTTCGACTTTCAGGAGTGCAAGCATGATGCTTGCCCACAGCGCATAGGGAGCGACGTATGCATCTTCTGCGTTGGGCCAGCCCGTCCAGTAATGATAATTATAGACCCGGACGTGTCGCTCCTCAGACAAGGTGATCTCAATCACATCATCGAGATAGATGTCGATAGCCTCGCGGACAAGATCCGTATACGCTTTATCCGTTGGCGAAGGCGGAATCCCGTCTAGTTGATCAATCAGCGCGTCGTATTCCACGTTATCGTACTGGCTGTTGGCCCAGATGTAGTTGTTCGTTTGCCCCTGCGAAGGGGAATTGAACTTGCTGTGGTAATGCTGTAGCGTGCCCCACGGCTCGCGGCTGCTTCCACAATGCACAATAATCCACATATCAGCTTGGCCGGTACGTACTGCGGCGAAGAATGGATCATTGGTTGTGGCATTGTAGTTAAATGTCACATCAAAGCCAGCGTCGCGGAGTTGTTTTTCCAAGACAGGGGCCATGGGTCCCAGCCAGGTTGGGCACCAGGCATCGGGTGTCAACCGTTCGCCGTCCTTGGCCCAAAAACCGTCGCCATCCTTTGCGTAGCCAGCTTCAGCCATTTCAGAATCGACCAAGTCCTGGGAAGAGGTGTCAGGCTTGTACTTGTCGACAATATCCTGGCAGAGTTCCCGATATGGATCAAGCCCGCCAAATGTGGAAAAGGGCAGAACCAGCGGGACCGTTCCCCCTTCGTAAGCCAGGTCTACCATTTGCTGCCGATTG
>JAHEML010000580.1 GCA_024643705.1 Caldilineaceae bacterium
GCAGCGAATTGGGGATGTAGACGCGCACGAGTTGACCCGTCAGCACGGTTGACAGCCAGCCATCCGAGGGCTTGGGAGCCAACACCCGTTGATAGCCTTCCAGCGCCCAGCGGCACTCGCTCAGATCAAAGGAACTGGTGGGGGTGTCGCAGGGCAGAATGTTGGGCGGTTTGCGGATGATATCCTGCTCGCCCTTGAACGAAATCAGCACAGTTGTGGCGATGGGAATCAACGCAAAAATGCAGATGGCGATCAGCGCCAGGTTGACCAGCAACGATTCCCAACGCCCGCGGGAAAACAGTTTCATCTCAGATCACCTTTCCTGGACACGAGTCAGCCGCAGTGTACCGGCGATCAGCAGCCAATTGACTACCCCCAACAGCATAGCCAGCGCCGCGGCCCGACCAAACTCCAATTGCCGCCAGCCAATGGAATAGAGCAAATAGCTCAACACCTCCGTCGATGATCCAGGGCCGCCACCGGTCAGGCTGAAGACCATCCCCACCCCATTCACACCGCCCAATGTCAAGCTGAAAAGGGCCACAACCATGGTGGGCAGGATCAGCGGAATGGTGATGTAGCCGATCACCTGCAGACGGTTGGCTCCGTCGATGCGGCTACTCTCGATGATCTCGGTGGGGATTGTCTGGAGCGCGGCCAGCAGTAGCAACGTGATAAAAGGCAGCGCCCGCCAGGTCGCGGCCAGAATCAGATAGACCATGGCCGGTGAGGGCGGGAAAGGGAAATCGCCAAACCAGGGCCGGGGGCTGACAGCAGTCAGAATCGACAGGCCATTGGGTGGGAAGAGGGCCGGGTCTTGCAGAATGCCAGAGAGCAGGCCGTAGTCTGGCACCACCAGCAGGCGAAAGACAATGCCCACGATAATGTCGGCGATAATCCACGGGATAAAGAGGATTGTGATGTAAAAACCGGAGAGGCGCAGCTTGCGGTTGAGGAGGAGGGCCAGCACAAATCCCAGGGCAAGCGTTAGAACAGAATAGCCCACCAGAAAAACGATCGTGTGTCCTACGCTCTCGCTGAACAACCCCATGCCGAAGAGACGCCGGAAATTAGCCCAGCCCACAAACGACCAGCCCGTCGGGTTGCGCTCCTGAAAGCTGAGCCAGATGGTATAGAAAGCTGGGTAGACCTGAACGATGAGAAGAATAAGAACCGTGGGGAGGATCAACCAAAAAGGGAGAGAATTACGCAGCCAACGTTTGGCCTTATGATTGATGCCTGTCTGTTGCATAGCGATCTCCCCGCATAAATCTCCCGGTCTCCCAATCTCTAAGGTAAGACAGAGATTGGAAGACCGGGAGATTGTCTATACTACGCGTTAATTGCCTGCGTTGTACTCGTCTTGTGCTGCCTGCAACTCGGTTGCAATATCGGCAGTGGGGTCCTCTTTGATCAGCTTGTAGACCGCAGCCATGCCCAACTTCTGGGCTTCGGCGCGCCGCTCCAACGAACCAAACCAGGGGCGGCAAGCGCTGCGCGAAACCACGTCGGCGGCCTCGGTGTAGAACGTTGTCTGGAACTGCTCGCTGGCCTGGGTGCTCTTGAGGGTGGGGAAACCACCGCCGGGGCGCAGAACCCAATCCGCATTCTGGCCTTCATCCATCACCCAATTGATGTACGCCTTAGCACCGTCGGCGTTCTTGGCTCCGGCAGGGATACCCAACCCGCCCACGCCCACACCGCAGCCCGGTGTCATGCCTTCCGGGGCCACAAACGGGGCCAGAATCACATCACCAGCGTCGATGGCGTCCAGCATATCCTCCTCGTTGCCCTTGGAATAAGCATTGCCATTGGGCGCTGTCAGCGGGTTGACGTAGCGATAGCCAAAGAGGCCGGTGGGGAAAGAGCCAGCCGACGCGTCCTTGAAGGCTTCTTCTTCCTGGAAACCACCCGCAAACGAGATTTCGGGAGCATAGCCGTTCTGCACAATCGTGCGCAGGAACTCGACACCCGCGACATTCTCCGGCGTATTCAGAGTCATATTGCCCTGGCCGTCGTCCAGGCTACCGCCAAAAGAGGCCAGCGCTGTCCACACTGCCCGGGTCAAGCCTTCGCCATCAAAAGCGGTGGAGCCGAAGAAGGTGATGGCATAGAGACCCTCACCTTTCAGCCGTTCGGCCTCGGCCAAAAACGCCTCGGGGGTGGTTGGGTATCCATCGGGGAAACGGTCTTTCCAAACGTAGACCAACTGGGGTGTCTGGGCAATCGGGATACAATAGAGACCGCCGTCCGGCCCGGTGCAGGCGTTCAGCGAATTCTGGTCCATATCCCCATACCAGGGCTGGGCGCTGGCCCACTCGCTCAAATCCTGCATCACACCATTTTTGTAAAAGAGGGTCACATCGCCGCCGCCCATCTGGTAGACATCCGGCACATCGGCCCCAGCCTGGACAGCCGCAACCAGCTCCGCGGCCATCTTGTCCCAGGCCTTGGGCTGGTTGACCCAAACCCATTCGCCGGCATTGGCTTCATTGAAGGCGGGAATCGTATCCCGCAAATAGGTGTTGCCCACCCGCTCATCGCTGGCCGGGTCTTCGTTATTCTGATCGTACTGATACCAGGAGACAAACTCCTGGGGTTCTGCAGGGGCGGGGCTTGTGGCTTCTGCCGGGGCAGCCGCTTCTGCTGGAGCAGCCGCTTCTGATGCTGCCGGTGCGGCGGGGGCCGCAGGGGTCGCGGGTGCAGCGCAGGCCGAGAGCACCAGTGCAAAGAGCAATCCAACGATCATCCAAGTCGAGAGTCGCTTCATTTTCCAGTTCCTTTTGTGTGTGGATAAAATTGACACAGTACTGCACACCATTCGAGGACTGCATCATACTACGCCAAAGCGATTCGTCAAACAGGTAGGACGCGTCCCATTCAACCTTCAACTTTGCCCGCCCTCTTAGCCCAATCCTCATCGCTTTCTAGGGTAATCACCCGAAAACCCTCGGCATAGGCCATTTCTTTGCCCTTGCCCGCCGACGCGCTCCACTCCCGAACCATCGGTTCTGGATCAAAGCCCTTGAACTGGCTTGCGTGCTGGTGCAGGGCAGCAACCTTCAGGTCCATCACATCACTGATATTGACAAATATATCACCGCCACCCCATTCATTGACATAAACTTTACGCACCTTGTGGGCGGTCAGCCCCTCGGCTGCAAGCTCTTGGAAAAGGTGAGGCTGGCCCGCGGCGGGGAAAACAGCCTCCAAGGCAGCACTGGCCGAAGCCCGATGATCCGGGTGGTTGATGTACGAATCGCCCATCAACCAGGCCGTGGGGTTGCCGCAGATGAGTACCTCTGGGCGGAAACGGCGAATCTCCCGTACCAGCTTCTTGCGCAATTCCAAGGTATTGACAAGCATCCCGTCCGGCTCGCGTAGGTAGACCACCTCCTTCACGCCGACGACTTCAGCCGCCGCGCTCTGCTCAGCCT
>JAHEML010000581.1 GCA_024643705.1 Caldilineaceae bacterium
GTATGACAGACGAACGGAAATTGAAAATTGCGCTGGTCGGTTGTGGGGGCATTGCCCAGGCCCATTGGCAGGGCATCCAAAATCATTCGCCCCGAATCCAGGTGACTGCGGTGGTAGATACGGACCCGGAGCGGGTTGCAGCCATGGTCGAGCAGACAGGAGCCGCGCCCTACACATCCCTGGCCGACGCGCTAGCCACGGGCGATTTTGAGGCCGTGGACATCATGCTGCCCCATGCCTTCCATGAAGATGCTGCTCTGTTGACCTTTGCCGCGTGCAAACATGTGGTGTTGGAAAAACCCATGGCCCACACACTGGAGAGCGCGACGCGTATTCTGGCCGCATCCCAGCAGTCGGACAAGGTGTTCATGGTGGCCGAGCAGGCCCAGTATTGGCCCGACGCGTGTGCTGTGCGGGATTTGATCCAGGCCGGAGCCATTGGGGAGATCATCACGGCTCGCGCATTTTTTGGTGGCCCGTTTGGACCCAGGAGTGCTGGACCCAGCAACGCTGGACCGCGACCCTGGCGCTATGATCTGGCACTGGCTGGCGGTGGCATCACCATGGACGGGGGCGCGCATTGGATTCGTCCTCTGCGCATGTGGTTGGGGGAGATCGACGAGGTGGTGGGGGTGACGGGTCGGCCTTTGGCCGAAATGGATGGCGAATCCCTTTCCCGTTCGTTGCTGCGTTTCCAATCGGGGGTCGTAGCAGTTTTCGACGCGCTCCATGCTGGGGAAGCCATGGGGCCAGGGGAGGAGTTCCGGGTGACAGGCACCGTGGGTGAGATCGTGGTCGAGAAAGGCCGTGATGGGCGTGTGCTTCTCTTCGATCAGGAACACGGGGAGGGCAAGGTGATTCTGGAGGGTAAATTTGAAGGGCGGGCCGCTGCCTTTGGCTACGAATTGAATGATTTTGCTGGAGCAGTACTCGATGGCACTGAGTTGGTGGCTGGCCCGGCATACTCGTTAGGCGAACTGCGCACGGCCTTTGCCATCTATCGCTCGGCGGAGAGCCGCCAGTGGGAAAAAGTGTGGGATTGATCCCGGGTTCGGATAGAAAATGGTAATCGTTGGGCAATAACCTGGTGAGCATTGGCCCGTATACTGGGGGTACTTTGCAACATACCATTCAGGAGGTAACCAATGATTCGCCGGCCGCTTGTGCGTACAGTTCTATTCTCGTTTTTTCTCTTTTGTTTGCTTGCCACGGGTGTTTCGGCCCATAAAACCCAGCCCGACGATGGCAACGGCACCCTCCCTCCGCCCGAAGCCCGTTACGATATTGTGTTTGAGGCGCTTTGGAACCAGGAAACCCATCCCCATCCTGATGGGGATGGCTCTTTCCCTGGGGGTGCTCACTGGTCACCCTTGGTGGGGGCGCTACACCAGGAAGAGCTAGAACTCTGGGCTCCTAATGTGCTGGCATCGGCTGGTGTAGAGCAGGTAGCAGAGACCGGCGCTACAAGCCTCTTCAATCAGGAGATCGACGCAGCGATTGCTGCGACCCAAGCAAAGACCCGGCTCAACGGCCCAGGGCTGCTGTCGCCGGCAGTTGTTACCATGACGGATGTGCTGGTGGATGGATCTTACCCCTATCTCACGCTGATTTCGATGGTCGCGCCCAGCCCGGATTGGTTCACCGGCGTATCGGGTCTGGCCCTGCAAAACGCCCAAAACGAGTGGATCGACGAAATATCCCTGAATCTCTACCCATTTGACGCAGGCACAGAAGACGGTACGGGCTATTCCACCTCCAACCCGGAGACCACACCCCGCGAGCCAGTCTATTCTCTCACCGGTGTCAGCCCCTTTTCCAGCCAGCCGGTGGCACGCTTGACGCTGATTCGTCGGGGTGCGCCGCGACAATTGCTGCTATTGCCGATGATTTTTCAAGCTCGCCAATAACCTCGGACTTCTATCTCGATGGCTTACTAACCGAATTTGTAATTACCGACCCCCACCCAGCCTCCCCCAGTCTGGGGGAGGAGCCGATCCAGTTCCCTGCCCAAAATGGGGAGGGTTAGGGTGGGGTTGCTTGGTAGTCACCCGAATTTCAGCGCAGAGACACAAAGAAGCAAAGGCGCAAAGAGAATCATACTCTTCTCTGCGCCTTTGCTTGTTTGTGTCTTGGTGGTAAAATCTCTGCCCCGTTTACCTGGGGTCTTTCTCCCCTACAAGCTCGTCGGAAAAGTGAATGTAGGCGAAACATTCGGGAATGTGAGAATCCCAGATGCCGTGGGCTGTCCACGCCCAACCCCCCGAATCTTCGGCTGGTGGGGCTTCTTTGTATTGGTTAAACCGGGAAAAATCCATGCGCCAAATGTCTCCCTTGCCCGGCGGCAACGAACGACCATCGGCCGCGGCCAGGGGTTCCATGCCCGCCCAGGGGAAGGCGAGTTCCACCGTCCATCCCCGATCCCGGTCGTTGTGTTGGTTGATGGTGCCGTCGATCCAGACGCCACTTTGCAGGCCGGGAAAGTCCCACTGGGCAAAACCCAGGCGCGGCCCCCGGGGGTGGGTGGTGAAACCCACGCCGTTGAATGGATGTGCGCCAGGGCTGTTGCGTTGCAGCCCTGGGAAACGCTGGAAATCCCCCTTTTCGTAGGCTTCTTCCCAGACGTAAAAGACCTCGTAGACCGTGCCAAAAGCGTTGATTTCGAATTCGTAATAGCTATCCTGGCCCGCGATGAAGAATTCCACGTCGTTGTCCGTGTAGATGAGATCATCCCGCTCTGTGAGAAAGGCGCTGACAAACGGCTCCTCCACCCAAAAACCCACGTAGAGGTTGTCGTCGTCCCAGAGGACTGCGGCGTGGGTTTCGTGGATGGGACACCTGCCGCTGATCAGATCGACGAAGCGGGGTGATCGGGGTGCATGTTGCCAGCAGCTTTCGTCCAATCGCCCATCGATGGTGGGCGGGCTGTCTACCCGATAGGCGGTGTAGCGGGCGATTTTCTCGTCGGGCCAGGGGAATGGGTTTTGGGTTGGGGACGGCATTGTGGTATCTCCTTGTGGTACTGTTCAATTTGGCGGGTTGATTGGTCGTGTGGCGTTCGGGTTCCCGGCAGAATCACCCTAAGCCTCTGAACGCGCGCACGGAAAATTCCACATTCACCGGTGTCCAGAAGGTGAGCAGCACCCGCACATGGTCTGGCGCGACTTCTGCGTCGCGCATGGGCCACATAAAATGGGCCGCAGCACCTGGGCCAATGCGGATTACATCGCTGCCATAGCGCATTTGGCCGTAGCCACGTTTCAAGAAGAGAGGCTGACCCGCCGCAGGAATTGTGCGGATGTCGTCGCTTTCCCAAACGCCGCCAGGGGGGAAGTCGAAGGCGATCTGCACGGCGACTTGATCCACGCTGCGAAGGTTGCGATAGTGGAAATCCAACCCGCCCTCTGCCTCGCTGATGGACAGGGT
>JAHEML010000582.1 GCA_024643705.1 Caldilineaceae bacterium
GCCATGGTGGAGGCCATCCCCGGCGACACCAGCGGTCCGGACGCGATTGTGGAAACCCTGCGCGCCCGCCGGGACGCGGCTGTGGCTGGCCTCAACGCCATCGACGGCATCTCCATCGCCGCGCCGGAAAGCACCTTCTACCTCTTCCCCAACGTCTCCAAGGTGATGGAGCGCAAAGGGCTGACCGACATAAACGACCTGATGCGGGGCGCGCTGGAGCAGACCGACGTCTCCTTCTGCACCCGCAAACACTTTGGCCGACCTCTGCCGGGCAAAGAAAATAACTACATCCGGCTGGCCTATTCGGGCATCTCAGTCGAAGATATCACCGTGGGGTTGCAGCGCCTGAAGGGTTACTTCGAAGCGGCATAAACAGCGTGTGGAAAACAAGGCTAAATAGGGGCGGTGACCAAATGCAGATCCACGGTCATCGCCCTTTTTGCATCCAACAGGAGGAAAGCTCATGACGCGCAGGATTGACATTGCATTGGCCGGGCTGGGCAACGTGGGGCGCGGTTTTTTGAAAATTCTGGAGACAAAAGAGGCACGCCTGGCAACCCAATATGGGCTGGCTCTGCGGGTTGTGGCTGTGGCAGACAGCAGCGGATTGGCCGTCGCGGCTGACGGCTTCGATCCCCGCGGCCTGCGCCTGCACAAAGAAGCGGGCCAGCGTGTGGCTGATCTGCCGACGTTTTGCCCCGGCATGGGATTGGGCGATTTTCTGGCCCAGCCCGACTCCTGCCAGATGCTTCTAGAAGCCTCGCCGGTGCAGTTGACCGACGGCGAGCCGGGGTTGGGCTATGTGCGCTCCGCGCTGACAGCGGGCGTATCCTGTGTGCTGGCCAACAAAGGTCCCCTGGTCTTGGCCTTTCACGAGCTACACCGTTTGGCCGCAGCCAATGGCGCGGGGCTGGCCTTCTCGGCCACTGTCTGCGGCGCGCTCCCCGTGGTCAACATCGGCCGGCGGGACCTGATCGCGGCTGATGTTTCCCTGTTGCGGGGCATTTTGAATAGCACCAGCAACTTTGTGCTGGACGAAATGGTGGGCGGGCGATCCTATGGCGAGGCTCTGGCCGAAGCCCAGCGGCGGGGCATTGCCGAGGCCGATCCTTCCCTGGATGTGGAGGGCTGGGACACGGCCAACAAGCTGACGATTCTTGCCAACAGTTTCCTGGGCGTCGAGGTGACCCTGGCCGATGTGGCTGTGGAAGGGATTACTGCCATCACCGCGGAAGAATTGGCGGCACAGCGAGCACAGGGCAACGTGATCAAGCTGGTGGCCGAAGCCCGGCCCACCGAGAATGGTTATCGACTGTCGGTGGCGCCCCTGCCCCTGCCCGCCGACGATTTTCTGGCCGGGTGCGGTGGCTGGGAGATGGGTGTGGAGATTCACAGCGATCTCTACGGGCGAATGTTCTACAAAATTTGGGAACGTGAACCCTTGCCCACCGCCGCGGCCATGCTGCGGGATGTGGTTGGGTTGGTTGAAAACCACCCGGCTTTCACGGGAAACGAACGGTAGGTTTCCGTTCTACAACTGCTCCCGTTTTTCCGCGTGCATCCGCTCGATCAGTGTCATCCGCGTTCTGAACTTATGACAATCGGTTTTCGATTCGGGCAGATTTGGGTACAATACAATAGGTATCATGAGAAGTGTCTGCTGATCCGTTTACCATTCCCAGCAAAAAGGAACCGAACAATGGCTGCTCCCAGCGCAGAACGCATCTACGACGACGGCGAAAGTACGCCCTATGCACCGAACCTCTATCACTACGATCACATTGCCACTGAAGGTCTGGATGGCTTTGATGCCATCGACGATCAGGCGATTGCCCGCTTCGATCAGCAAGGCTTTCTGGTGGTACACAATGCCTTCACCCATGCAGAAGTGCAGGGTGGATTGGCCGGTCTGCTGCGTCTCATTTCCGGCGAAGTGGCCGATTTCAACGGCGTGATGTACGAGCGCGCGGCGTCGGGCGTGCCCGTGGACACGATGATCCCGGAGCAGCGCCAGGATTACGTACGCAAGTTCATGTGGTTCGAACAGCACGACGACCGCCTGCATCACATGGCCCATCACCCCAAGATGCTGGCCGCGCTGGAACGGCTGATTGGGGATACGCCCTTTCTTTTTCAAGATATGGCCCTGCTCAAGCCACCCCACATTGGCCGGGAAAAGCCCTGGCACCAGGACCACGCCTACTTTCAGCTTCCTCTCAACGCCCGTGTGGTCGGCTGCTGGATCGCGCTAGACGAAGCTACCACCGAGAATGGCTGTATGATCGTCATCCCCGGAAGCCATCGCCAGGGGCCGGTTGTCCACTTTCAGCGGCGGGATTGGCAGATATGCGACACGGACATTAAGAACCAGGGCGCAACTGCGGTTCCTCTCAAACCGGGGGGCTGTCTGCTCTTTAGCAGTTTGATTCATCATGGCACCCCCACCAACAATTCCGGTTTGCGTCGCCGGGCTGTCCAGTTTCATTACCGCCCGGCCAGCGCTCCCAAAACGACGATTGAAGAGCGGATGGCGATTTTTGGCGCAGAGGGCAAGGATGTGACGTGTTAGATTTTTTGACGACCGACGATTGACGGCGAATGTTCGTCGTCGGTCGTCGGTCGTCGGTCGTCGGTCGTCCCGTATTGCTCGTCTATGCCCCTTTCATCAAAAAAAACACCCCACCCCTCCTGATCACCCCATGCTCCCTCTACTCATTCTGGCAGACGACCTGACCGGCGCAGCGGATAGCGCTTCTCGCTGTTGTGCAGCTGGTCTGCCTGCCACAATTTGTCTGGCCCCGCCCCAGCCCCCTCTCCCCCCAGGTGTGGTTGCTTTCACGTCGGATTCCCGCCATTTACCCCCAGAGCAAGCCGCCCGCCGGGTGCGAGAGGTGGCCGTGCCCTTGCTCGGTCAGCCGGCTCTCTGGTACAAGAAGATCGATTCCACCCTGCGGGGCAATATTGGCGCGGAATTGGACGTGCTGATCGATCTGCTGGACGCGCCCGGCGCGCTGATATGCCCGGCTTTTCCTGCCCAGGGCCGGGGATTGGTCAACGGCCATCTGGTTGCGCCGGGTGGCTCGCCGGTGGGTGTTCATCTGCCGTCCCTGCTGCGCGAGCAGAGCCGTCACGCTGTCGAGTCGTTTTCCCTGGATGATGTGCGTTCGGGCGAACTGGTGGAAAAAATTCAACGCAGAAAAATTCAACGCCGAGGCGCCGAGGCGCAGGGACGCAAAGTGCTGGTTGTCGATGCGTTGACAGATGAGGATTTGGCGCTCATTGTTGATGCTTCGGAAGCAATGCCCGGTTTGCTGCTCTGTGGCAGTGCTGGGTTGATCGGCGAAGAAGCAAAGCGGCTGGGAAAGCGAAAAGATGTGCCAGCTTTGATTAAACCTGGCACATCTTTGGC
>JAHEML010000583.1 GCA_024643705.1 Caldilineaceae bacterium
CAGGTGCGCTAATAGAGGTGCTATGGGCTGACAATAGATCGCCCGTGGCGCACCTGACCGGTCTATGAGCTTGGAAATAGCCGATTGACACCGATCCATCCCTCACCTACAATTGATCCAGCGTTTCGGGTTCAACACCATCGTTCGACTTCTTATCGCGAGGGGGACACATGAAAGCTGCTGTCTGTTATGAATTTGGTAAACCGCTGGTGATTGAAGAGATCGAGATTGATCCGCCCCAGGCGGGCGAAGTCTTGGTGAAGGTGGTGGCGTGTGCCATCTGCCACAGTGATGTCCACAAAATCCGAGGGGATTGGGGTGGTAATCTGCCCACCGTGGCCGGGCATGAAGCTGCGGGCGTGGTCGAAGCCGTCGGCGAGGGTGTCACCATGGTTCAGCCAGGTGATCATGTGGTCATGTCCCTGTTGCGGGCCTGTGGCCGCTGCTTCTTTTGCAACCAGGGCCAGCCCCATCTGTGCAGCACCGAATTCCCATTGATGACCGAGTCTCGCTTGCATGCTGCGGATGGAAGCTCCATCGAACAGGGCATCAAAGTGGCTGGTTTTGCCGAATACGCGGTGGTTGACCAATCCCAACTGGTCTCCATACCCAAAGACATGCCCCTGGATAGCGCTAGCTTGCTGGCCTGTGGCGTCATCACTGGTCTGGGCGCAGTGGTCAATACGGCCAAAGTGGCCCCCGGCCAGAGTGTGGTTGTGATTGGGGTGGGCGGTGTCGGCCTCAACGCCATTCAGGGCGCAGCCCTCTCGGGTGGACACCCGGTGATCGCGGTCGATCTCCTGGATTCTAAGTTGGAGTCGGCCCTGGAATTTGGCGCCACCCACGGTGTTAACGCTAGAGATGGGGCCGCCGTTGCCGAAACCGTGTTGAGCCTGACCGATGGACGGGGCGCCGATTTTGTCTTCATCACCGTGGGAAGCCCGGCGGCAGTAGCCCAGGGGATTCCGTTGACCCGTCGGGGTGGCACGCTTGTGCTTGTGGGCATCCCCGACGACAAAGCCACCCACTCCCTGCCCCTGGCCCAAACCGTCTGGCGAGAGCAGCGGATTCTGGGCAGTTCCATGGGCTCCACCCGCTTGAGCACCCAAGTGCCCCAACTTGTCTCCATGTATCTGAGTGGGCGCTTGAAACTGGATGAACTGATCTCGGCCCGCTATCCCTTGGAGCAGATCAACGAGGCCATTGAATCGATGGAAAGTGGTCAAGCCCTGCGCAACGTTATTATGTTAACCTGAGATGTTGACCTGAAGATAGAACGCGGATAACGCGGACGAACGGATGAACGCGGATAAAGATAGTGATTTTCTGCGTTCATCCGCCTCCCATTTTCGTTGCCGATTGTACCCAATCGGGCATGGACACTAATTTGATATGTCCCCCTATATTCTCGACGCGCGTACAGCCACACCCCATTTTCCCGGCATTGGCCGTTATGTGCGCAATATGGCCCAAGCTTTGCCATCCCTGCTCGCCGCCGACGAACGGCTCATCGTTCTCTGGAATCCATCCGACCCAACTGCATGGAATCCATCCCCACTCGCCAGCCAGCAGGTGGAGATCGCCCCTGCACCAGTCTCCTCCTTTGGCTTGGGCCAACAGTGGTCCATCCCTCGCCGCCTTCGCCAAATCTCTCAACCTCTAGCATCCAATCACCAATCCCCTCTCTATCACAGCACCTACTACCTCATGCCCTATCGACCGGGCATCCCCACCCTGCTCACCGTCTACGATCTGATCGCGCTGATCCACCCGCAGACTGTATCCCTGCGGGCGCGGCTCTTCTTTCGTGTTGCCACCCGCCTGGCCTTGACCGCATCCCAGCGCATCGTCACCATTTCTGCCTCGGCCAGGGATGATTTGCTGGCCCACTTTCCTGTTTCCGCCGAACGGGTCACATCCATCCCCCTGGCCGCGGATCCCCGCTTCTGCCCCCAACCTGCCCACGAAGTTGCGCGTGTCCGGGCCAAATACAACCTGCCCGATCGGTTTATCTTCTACTTGGGAATCAATAAACCCCACAAGAATCTAGTCCGTCTCGTCCAGGCATACGCGCAACTGGCAATTCGTATCCCGCAACTGGTTATTGCCGGTGCCTGGGACGAGCGCTACCCCCAAGCTCGTAGCCTGGCCGAGCCTCTGGGCGACGCCGTGCGCTTTCTCGGCCCAGTGGACGACGCCGATCTGCCCGCGCTCCACAGTGCCGCCACTCTCTTTGTTTTCCCCAGCCTCTACGAAGGATTCGGCCTGCCCGTGGTGGAGGCAATGGCCTGTGGCGCGCCGGTGATCTGCGGTGATCGCTCCAGCCTGCCAGAGGTGGCGGGAGACGCCGCGCTGCTGGTTGATCCCACCGACACGGCAGCCATCGCCGCAGCCATGCGTCGGGTGCTGGCAAACGATGAACTGCGCCAGCAGATGGCGGAGCAGAGTCTGGCCCAGGCGGCACGCTTCTCCTGGCAGCGCACCGCCGCCGAGACGTTGTACGTGTATCGCGAGATGATCTCTACTCCTCAATGATTCACATCATTTGATTCGAATCATTGAAGAGCAGGTAACCATATGTTACAATGCCAACAGATTGTCGAAAGTGTAATCACTAGGGGCCGAAAATGATTCGTACGCAAATACAATTGACAGAAGAACAGATTTCTAAGCTCAAGCGGATTGCCGGGAGAGAACAAAAATCGGTGGCAGAACTGATTCGCCAAGCCATCGACCAGTGGCTGGTTCTGGCCGAACCTCTGTCGATCGAGGAGCGCAAGCAACGTGCACTTTCTATTATGGGTAAGTACCATTCTGGTCTTGCTGACGTTGGTGTCAACCACGACAAATATCTGAATGAGAGTAGCGGTACATGGTGAGGGTATTTGTCGATACATCTGCGCTTCTCACTCTTCTCAATGCCGACGACACCCATCACCGCACTGCTCACGCCCATTGGCTACAGTGGATCGAACAGGGTGTATCGTTTGAAACCCACAACTACGTTCTTGTCGAAAGCCATGCTTTGGCCCAGAGCCGTTTGGGGATGGGAGCCGTGCAAGGTTTCGAAACAGCCATTTTGCCCCTGCTGACTGTTCACTGGGTCGATCCTCAGTTACATCAGAGTGCTATTCAATTGTTGATCGCATCTAACCGGCGCTCTCTCAGCCTGGTGGATTGCACCAGTTTTGTGTTGATGGGACAAACAGGTATGAGCCTCGCCTTTGCTTTCGATCAACACTTTGCCGAGCAGGGTTTTCGACTGCTACCAGAGGAACAATAGCCCGTGCCTTTGACCCTTCCCGCTACCTTTGCCTTCAGCCAGTCCAGCCTGCAAGCCTATGCCAACTGTCCGCGCCGATTCTGGCTGGCTTACGTGGAGCAGTTGCCTTGGCCCGCGCAAGAG
>JAHEML010000584.1 GCA_024643705.1 Caldilineaceae bacterium
GGTACTCCACCACCGGGGTGTCACAGGGGCCATTAGCGTGGTGGTGCTGGTTGTCAGCATGGTCAGTGCTGGCTTTATTCAGCAGGCATTTCTGCCAGGGCTGGATCAGCGTGGTTTTTCTGTGCTGATGGAATTGCCCAAAGGCACGACCCTGGCCACAACCCAGGCCGAGGCTACCAAGGTAGAAGCGATTGTCGCCCAACACCCCATCATTGAAAATGTCTTTACCACCATTGGCGGGCAGGGAACGCCGGAAAAGGCCAATATCGCCGTCACCTTGAAAGAGGGGCCAGATACACGGGAAGTCATCGACCAGTTGCGCGGCCCCCTGGCTGGCGTGCCGGGGCTGGCTTTCCAAATTTCCGACAGCGCGCTCTCCGCACCCCAAGACGCAGCCATCAATGTAAAATCGTTGGACGGCAACCAGGCAACGCTGATCGCCGTGGCCGAAGAATTGCTGGCGCGGCTGAAAACCCGCCCCGAACTGGTCGACGTGTCCATGAGCTACGAGGTAGGCAAGCCGGAAGTGCGGGTGAATGTGGACCGCACCCGAGCTGCCCAATACGGGTTGAACACCGCCCAAATCGGCTCGACCGTGCGCGCCTTGGTCAGTGGCGAAGTGGTTTCCACCTACCGGGGCGACGGAACCGAGGCAGACATCCGGGTACAGTTGCAGCCCAGCGACCGTGCCAATGTGGAAGACATTCTGCAGTTGGGCATTCTGGCCCCCACGGGTAAGTTGATCCCCCTGAGCAATGTGGCCGAGACAACGGTTTCTGCCGGGCCAAGCACCATCAAGCGGGAAGATCGCCAGTCGATCATCACAGTGGGGGGCAATTCCCTGAATGGGGACGCGGCCATTGCCCAGAACGCGGCCGTCGCGGTGATGGCCGAAATGGGGGCAACACCCGGTGTGGAAATGGCGTTGGGTGGCGATGCATCCTTGCAGGCCGACTCTTTCTCCAATCTGCTCCTGGCGCTGGCGCTGTCGGTTGTCTTTATCTACATGGTGCTGGCGAGCCAGTTTGCCAGCTTCACCCAACCCCTGCTGATTATGCTGGCCATGCCCTTGGCGGTGGTGGGCGCGATTATGGCGCTGGTTTCCACCAACAGTCCCCTGGACATGACGGCGATGATCGGTTTTATTATGCTCATGGGGCTGGTGACAAAAAACTCGATCCTGCTGGTGGACTTTGCCAACCGGCAACGTGGGTTGGGCCACACCGCAGTCGAAGCCATGGCAATTGCCGGTCCCGTGCGCCTGCGTCCCATCCTGATGACGGCTATCTCCCTGATTCTGGGGATGTTGCCCGTGGCGCTGGGACTTGGCGCTGGCGGCGACTTCCGTGCGCCCATGGCTATCGGCATCATCGGCGGTATGGTGACAAGCACCTTCCTCACCCTCTTCATTGTGCCGGTGGCCTATAGTTTGCTGGTGGGCTGGCAGGACAAGCGAGCCGGGCGGGTGGCAGGCAGTGCGCCTGCTTTCAGCCCGGTGATGGAACCGGGGGATTGAGGGTCGAATAGTAAGGGTGACAAGCCTATTTCTTGCGGAAAATCAAAACCCGCCAGGTTTCCGAAACCTGGCGGGTTTTGATTTTCCGCGTTTGACAGCCCCTGCCAGGCATTCATGGCTCACTGCGCGGCTACTTGCACGCGTTGCCCATCTGGGCTACGCTTCTTTCCACCAACTCACACCCAAACTCACATCCCAGGAGACACGATGAAAATCACTGCGCTCAAAACCTATCTGGTCGATTCCGGCTCGGCCAAGCACTGGCTCTTTGTCAAAGTAGAGACTGACGAGGGGTTGCACGGCTGGGGCGAAGCCTACACCCAGCTGGATCGGGACCGCCAGTTGGAGGTCCAAATTCAAGAATTGGCCCGCTATGTGGAAGGGCGCTCGCCTTTCGACATCAAGAGCTTCTGCTTTATGGCCTACAACGATTTTGCGGGCAAACGGGGCAGCCTGGAGCTTTTTTGCGCCATCAGCGCCATCGAGCAGGCCCTGTGGGATATTGCGGGCAAGGCCGCCAACCAGCCCGTCTACAATCTGCTGGGGGGCGCATTCCGCCACAAGATTCGGGTCTACGCTAATGGCTGGGGTGGCAGTGGTACGCCGGAGCAGGCTGCCGAAGCCGCCGCCGCCACAGTTGCCAAAGGCTTTACCGGGCTGAAGTTCGACCCCTTCCCCGGCCCCTGGCGAGCATGGATCGATAAGAGCGAAGAGGCCGCGGCGGTGGCCCGTGTGGCCGCAGTGCGCGATGCTGTCGGGCCAGATGTGGAAATTTTGATAGAAGTGCACCGACGACTGGCCCCCATGCACGCCATCCGTGTGGCAAAGATGCTGGAACCCTATCGCCCCTATTGGTTCGAAGAGCCGGTCTCGGCGCGAGACCTGGACAGCCTGGCCGAGGTACGCCGCAACGTCAGCCTGCCCGTGGTGACTGGGGAAGAACTCTACACCAAGAACGACTTCCGCCCAGTCTTCGAGAAGCGGGCCGCCGATATCCTCAACCCAGATGTGGGCAATTGCGGCGGCATCCTGGAGATGCGGGAGATCGGCGCGATGGCCGAAGCCTATCATGTGGCAATTGCGCCTCACGGCTACAATAGCACTGCTGTGGGGCTGGCAGCCATGCTCCATGCGGTGGCAGCCATGCCCAATTTCCTGATTGGCGAATATTTCGTCAACTTCGAAGCACTCTCCAACACCTACAACCGTACACCGATTGTGGCAAAAGATAGCTATGTGGCCCTGCCCACCGCGCCCGGTCTTGGGGTGGATATGGACGAAGAAGCCCTGGCAGCCCACGCTTATTCCCAGCGGCCCATGCGCCGCCTGCGCGGGCCAGCCGACGAGTGACAGCTCGCCTCACCTCGCCGCGGTCGCCAAACCCGTCGATGAATCAGGGACATTTCGGGCAAGTTGGATGGGATTCTCTTGTCGGCTGATTTTCGGGGCAGCGACTATCGTTTCAAGGCGGAGTAAACGGTGCGGAGAATGGGCAGACTGCGCCAAAGAAAACTCGGTGATCTGGTTGGGTATCATTCTACCCACCCGTCACCGAGTTAATTTTGTCGAACACTTGCCACCAGTGGGCAATTCCATGCGTATTGCGTTGGATCCGAACCAATGCCGCCGAGCCTTAGGGAACCGGCTCCAGCAGGGTAAATTCGCTGGTGTTAGCGGGGGTCCAGGCTTCCACACCATTATCTGTGCGCACAAACCACCAAACAATCGTGTCGCTGTTGCCTTGCAACCAGATCGGGCCGTTGATCAGGGTTGCCTGGGTAGGCGGCTCCAGATAGCCCATCACTTCGCCTGCAGTAGCCCCAGCCTGGGTACGCAAGGTAATACCCTGAATGCCTTCTCGTAGCTGTACTTTCT
>JAHEML010000585.1 GCA_024643705.1 Caldilineaceae bacterium
CGGCCACGCCCAGGGCTTCCAGTTCGGCCAACGTACCCACAACTGCGGGACGCTCGCCCAGACGCTCTTCTGCATCGTTGGCCAGCGACTCGGCGTTGCTGGTCCACGGATCACAGGCTGCCACGAGTTCAAAGCGGGAAAGGCCAGCGTTGGTCAGTTCTGTCAGGCCGTAGAGATGGCGGTGGCCCATGCCGCCACAACCGACAATTGCCAGGGGAATGCGATCCATTGGGTGTCTCCTTTTGGGGTGGGGATAGTTAAGTCCATGCGTCGCCATTATAGCATGGATTAAAGGGAGCGAACATCTCGTTTTTATTTCTATGCGGGGTTCTGGAATTGAATATATGCAGAACCCTGACCTGTAATACTCAATGCAATATGGAAAGGTTATCGTCTGTTCATAGCCTCGTGAACGACAGAGCGGGCAATCGACAATGTAACTGAGTTCTTCAGTTATGATCAGTGTAGGAGTAAATTTCGATGAGTAATGACCTTGCTAGTATGGTGATCGGAATGTTGGGGAGTGGCGAGCTTAATCAGTTGAGCAGCCAATTAGGCGCTGATTCTGCCAGTACCCAAAAGGCGGTGAGCGCAGCTGTGCCGCTGCTGCTGAGCGCGTTGGGCAAAAATGCATCTTCGCCCCAGGGAGCCGAAGCGCTGCTGGGTGCGTTGAGCCGGGATCACGATGGCAGCATTTTGGACAATGTGGGTGCAATGCTTGGCAGCGGCGCATTGGGCAAAGATGGTGCCGCCATTTTGGGCCATGTGCTGGGCGGCAAACAGGGGACTGTGGCCGCAGGTCTAGGCAAAACCACTGGGCTGACGGCTGACACCAGCGGCCAACTGCTTGCCATGCTGGCACCTTTGGTCATGGGTAGCCTGGGCAAAACCCAACGTCAAAGCGGCTTGGATGCGGCTGGGTTGGCCTCCATGCTTGGCGGCCAACGGGAGCAGGCCAAAGCTGGTCTTGGCGGGCTTTCCAGCCTGTTGGATATGGACGGCGACGGCGACATTACCGACGATGTGGTCTCTCTCGGCTCGAAGCTGCTGGGCGGGCTGTTCGGTCGGAAGTAAGGCTGCTCTTCTATGTGGTAAACAAAAAGGGCTGCCCACAATGGCGTGGGCAGCCCTTTTTGTTGATGCAATTCGTTCAGTAGGTCGGGTGGGAGTCGAACCCACACGGGTTTCCCCGACGGATTTTAAGTCCGTTGCGTCTGCCATTCCGCCACCGACCCATTCCTGTCGCCATTGTATGTGCCACACGGACATCTGTCAAAACGTAAGGGCGTGATTCAATCACGCCCTTACGTTTTGTGCATATCTCCAACTACAAATCCAGCGCTACTTCGCCCCCCTGGGCCTGGCTGCGATAGATGCCGTCGAGAATCGCCATCACTTGCATGGACTGTTCCGCGGGGACAGGGGAGGGCGCGCCCTCGGCCACAGCTTTGGCGAACTCCACACATTCCAGAGCGTGGGGTTCCATAGTGTCCGCCGTCATTTGCAGAGTATGGTTGTAGAACTGCTTGGTGGCGTAGTTGGTGCTCATAATTTTGCATTCCGGCCACTGGCTTCCACCCTCTGTGCCGTACAGCCACATGCGCATGTCTTCCCCTGCCGTGTCGTGATGGAGCAACCAACTCACCTCCAGAATCAGGGTGGCCCCATTCTCAAAACGCACAAAGGCCGAGGCGAAATCCTCCACATCCGTGTCTGTGGGTACATCCACCAAACCCCACTGGCTGAACGCGCCAGCGTGGTGGGCCAGTGGCGATATAGCCACACCGGAAACCGAAACCGGCTTCGGGTTGCCCATCAGCCACAGGGTCAGGTCCAAAATATGGACACCGATGTCGATGGTGGGGCCGCCGCCGCTGTTCTTTTTGTAGATGAAGCCAGGTCGGGCCGGAATCCAGCCCCGGCGCAACATCCAACTGCGGGCGTGATAAATATCGCCCAAAGTTCCGCTGTCGATCTCGGCTTTCATGGCCTTGGAGCTGCCTTTGAAGCGGAAGTGCTGGGCCGTCATCAGTGTCTTGCCCGACGCATCCCGCGCCGCAATCATTTTGCGGATGTCCGCGGGGGTGGGGGCCAGGGGCTTCTCGCAGATCACATGCTTGCCTGCTTCCAGCGCGGCAATTGCCAGGGGCGCATGGTACATGTTGGGTGTACAGATGTCGATGATGTCGATGTCGGGATCATTAATGATATCGGCGGCATCGGTGGATAGCTTGGTGACGCCGTGGGTTGCACCCCAGGCCTCCAGCGCAGGGCCGAAGACATCGCTGCCGGCCACCACTTCGGCGATGTCCGATGCTGCCCAACCGGGCATGTGGGTTTTGGCAATACCACCGACGCCAATGACGCCGACTTTCAGAGTTGAAGACACAGTTTGGTTCCTTTGCTTGGGTGTGGAGAGAGTAGAGATTAGCGATTGGGGGCTGTACGTCCGCGCCAGCCCGCCATCCGCGCCATCAACTTCCGGTTCTTTCTATAATCGTGGCGATGCCCTGGCCCACGCCGATGCACATCGACGCTAAACCATAGCGCACATCGGGCCGTTTTGCCATTTCGTGTACAAGTGTTGTCAAAATGCGTGCCCCCGAGCAGCCCAGGGGATGGCCCAGGGCAATCGCGCCCCCGTTCACATTGACCCGGCTGCGATCCAGCCCCAACTCGCGCATGCACGCCAAGGCTTGCACGGCAAAGGCTTCGTTGAGTTCCACCAAACCAATGTCGTCCACCGTCAGCCCCGCCCGCTGCAAGGCTTTGCGGCTGGCGGGCACTGGCCCCAGTCCCATCACCCGGGGGTCTACACCGGCCACGGCCATGGAGACAATCCGGGCCACGGGGCGCAAGCCTTGCTCGGCCACAGCTTCTTCCCCCGCCAGCAGGATGGCGGCCGCGCCGTCGTTGATGCCACTGGCATTGCCCGCGGTGACAGTGCCATTTTTGCGGAAGACCGGGCGCAATTGGGCCAACTTTTCCAGGGTTGTGTCGGGCCGGGGATGCTCGTCGTTGACCACCCATACCGGCTCACCTTTGCGCTGGGACACGCTGATTGGCACGATCTCGTCGTCGAAACGGCCAGCCCGCATGGCGTTGACCGCGCGCAGATGGCTTTCGTAGGCGAAGGCGTCCTGATCTTCCCGGCTGATGGGCGTGCGGTCGTAGATGTTTTCGGCTGTCTCGCCCATGCCTTCCAGGGGGAAGAGTTCTGCCAGCTTGGGGTTGGGGAAACGCCAGCCCAGGGTCGTGTCGTGGACGGTCACATCCCCGGTGGCGTAGGCCCGTTCTGGTTTGGGCATGACAAGTGGAGCGCGGCTCATGCTCTCTACGCCCCCCGCAATCACCACCCCGGCGTCGCCGGTCATGATCTGGCGC
>JAHEML010000586.1 GCA_024643705.1 Caldilineaceae bacterium
CTGCCAAAAAGATCATCTTTTCGTCCATTTCGCCCCTCCATATCTTTTCTTTTCGCCTCCCTCATCCTTACCTCCCCATTCTACCAAACCTAATTCCTCACAAAAATCTGGGACGCACCCGGCAAAAGCGCTCTGTTCGCCCAACTTAGGGAGACGTGATACAATCAGAGGGATGAGTCATTCTCTCCCCTTCCGTCTTCTTTATTGATCCACTTTATTGATCCACTTTATTGATCCAACGAGGTAATTATGGCTGCACCTCTCAACCTTTGGGAACGGCCCCAGGCCCAAGAAACCGTATTGATCGCTGGCTGGGAACAGTGGGCCGACGCTGGCTCCATCTCCTCCGGCCTGCCCCGCTACCTTATCGAACAGACCGATGCCCGCAAAATCGGAGAGATCGGGCCGGACGGGTACTATCTCTTCCAGATTCCGGGAACCCATCACCTGTTGCGGCCTGTGGTCAAACTGGACGATGGGCTGGTGCGCTCCATGAGCACCCCTGTCAACGAGTTCTTCTACGCCGACAGGGGCGGGGTTGGGCTGCTGATCTTTGCCGGTGACGAACCCCATATGAACGAAGATGCCTATGCCGATGCCATTTTGGACGCAGCAGAACAGATGGGGGTACGCCGGGTTGTCTCCCTGGGCGGCGTCTACGGGGCCATGCCCTACGACAAAGAACGCAGTGTCTCCTGCTCGTACAGTTTGGCCCACATGAAGGACGAGATGGAAAACTACGCAGTACGCTTTTCCAACTACGAGGGCGGCACGACTATCAGCACCTTTCTTATCCACAAAGCCGCCCAACGCGAAATGGAAGCCATCTCGCTGCATGGCTTTGTTCCCGCCTACGACTTTGGGCAAAGCTCCTTCGCCGCCCAGGGGCTACGCATCGAAAACGACTTCAAAGCCTGGTACGACATCGTCCGGCGCATCAACCACATGTTCGGCGTGGGCATCGACGTATCCAAACTGCGCGAACAGGCCGACGAACTTGTGGCTTCGATGGAAGGCCAGATCGATGAACTTGTGCGCGATATGCCCCAACTCAACGTGCGTACCTACCTGGCCGAAATGAGCAAAGAATTTGTCGAGCGCCCCTTTATGCCCCTGGACGACGTCTGGGAAGAAGGGCTGGGCGACATCTTTGGCGATCTGGAGGATTGATGCCCGTAGAGGAGCACCCGAACCAAGCTGACGCGGTCGAACTACTCCGGGGGCTTGTGGCGATCCCATCCCTGAGCTGCCACGAAGAAAAGGCGTCGGCCTGGCTTGTAGAGCAGATGACCGCCATGAACTACAGCCGAGCTTTTGTGGATGGGGCGGGCAACGCTGTGGGCGAAATAGGCCCAGCAGACGCAGCCCGCACAGTCATTCTCCTGGGCCACATCGACACCGTCCCTGGCGACATCCCCGTACGTATCGAAGACGATCTCCTCTTTGGCCGGGGCAGCGTGGATGCAAAAGGCCCCCTGGCAACCTTTGTGGCTGCCGCGGCCCAGGTTGGGAACACATGGGCCACCGAAAATGACATTCGTCTGGTAGTGGTCGGCGCAGTAGAGGAAGAATATGCTACAAGCAAAGGGGCACGGGCCATTCGCGACAGGTTCGACGGCAAGAGCGAACCCATCCCCGACTTTTGCATCATCGGCGAGCCGAGCAGTTGGCAGCGGGTGACCCTGGGCTACAAAGGGCGGGTGCTGATCGAGATGGAGGCATCCCAGCCCATGGCCCACACAGCCGGGCCGGATGCAGGCGTGGCAACTGTCGCCGTGGACATCTGGAATTGGGTGGCCGCCTATGCCGCCCAATTCAACACCCACCTGCACAAAGCCTTCGATCAGCTTCTCCCCAGCCTGCGAGATCTGCGCACCTGGACAGACGAACGACTCCACGACCGGGTTTCGGCCAAAATTGGCGTGCGCTTGCCCGTCGATTTCCCCATGGACGACTTCTTTGCCGGGCTGATTGCATGGGCCAACCAGCGCACCGACACACCAACACCCCTCGCCCCTTTCCCCGCCGCGGCCATTGAAGATGGCGGAACAAAAACGGTGGAGATCGTCGGCCCGCTCACCCGGCTCTCCCTTACCCTACACGCCCACGAAGCCGCCTGGCGCGGCGACCGAAACAACGCCCTCGTCCGTGCCTTTCTCGCAGCCATCCGCGCCATCGGCGACGAACGGCCTGGCTTTGTCGTCAAAACCGGCACAAGCGACATGAATGTGGTCGGCCCCGCCTGGGGCTGTCCCATCCTGGCCTACGGTCCCGGCGACAGCAGCCTGGATCACACCCCCAACGAACACATCAGCCTGGACGAATATTGGCAGGCCGTGCTGGTACTGGAACAAACCTTGCGCAACTTGGCATAGTAGGTCGCGCGTTGCCTTGTAATTGCGTCAGATTACTCCAGCCCATAGCGTCGGCGTAAATATCCGTGCCAACCTTTTTCAAATTCACCCGCCGAGATGCCAAAAACCTCCTGGGTCAATTCCTCCCAGTCATCTGCCGTTGTCAAACCATCGATCAATGCAGGGGCCTTCTCGGCCCCATAGGTATTCAACCCGTAGGCAACCAACGACCGCGCAGCGGTAGACGCCCAGCCCGTCCACCAGAAATAGCTCGACGTGCGCTTCTCCAGCAGGTCATCCAGCCTGGGTAACCCCGTTTGAGACGCCACTTTGCGCAGCGCGCCGCTTTCCAGCTTTGGGTCGCGCGGCAGCAGGGGATTTGCCTCTTCGGCCAGCCAATCCACCGCAGCTTCGTAGGTCACCGCCCACTGGGGATCAAAGCCCTGGCCCTGCATAAATTCGTCCATCACCCGCTGGGTCAGCGCCATGCTGATCATCCGCGACAGGGTTTGCGCCTCGTCTTCATAGAGCGGCGCGCGCACCAGCTTGGGCGAGAGCAGCAGCAGCCGATCCCCCTCAAAACGGACCGGCCCCACACCCACATTCTCTCCCCGAATCACAATCTCCAAAGTCGATGAGTTTTGGCTCGGCGGCAACCCAAGCCTCGCATACACATTTTGCCAGATGCTCTCAACCTCCGGCGCGACTGCCTCCACCGCGGCCAGGTCCTGGGTGCGGTAGATAAAGTGGAAGCGGCCCACGGTTTGCTCGGCCTGCGTTCCCCACAAACTTTCGTCGGTCGATGTGCGCAGCCACTCGCCGGCCAAATTGCGATAGATGCGGTATTCCCGATAGCTCTCCACATCTGGCACTTCGGAAGCCTGCAACCGCACCTCGACCAGCGCCCGCCCCTGGCCCAAAAAGTCCACATTACCCACTTCCACCTGGGGGGCGCGGGCATCTCGGCCTGCCCAATTGCGCCGCCCCTGCTGATAGTTGGTATGCCAGCGCACCCAATCTTCCCGTGC
>JAHEML010000587.1 GCA_024643705.1 Caldilineaceae bacterium
CCATCACCGCGGCATTGCTGGCCGGGCAAGCAGAAACCGGCGTCACGCTGATGCTGATGGATGTGGGGATGGATACCGGGCCGATGCTGACCCAGGCGCGCATGCCGATGACAGCCGACGACACCACAGCTTCGCTTAGCGAGAAGCTGTCGGTGCAGGGAGCGCAATTGTTGGTGGAATCTCTGCCCCGCTGGCTGGCCGGAGAGATTGCACCCGTAGATCAGGCGGAACTGCCCGGCGAAGTTTCGGCCTGTTCGCTTGTGAAGAAAGAGGATGGGGCCATCGATTGGGGCCAGCCCGCAGCCCACATCGAGCGCATGGTACGGGCCTACGCGCCCTGGCCCTCGGCTTTCACCCAGTGGAAAAGGCAGCCCCTGAAAATCTGGCAGGCCCAGGTTGTAGCGGGTACAGCGGGAGTGAACACAACAGGGGTGGGGGAAGTGGTTGCCACAAAAGCCGGTGTCGCGGTAGGCACGGAGAATGGGCTATTGGAATTGCTCAACGTGCAACCGGCAGGCAAGCGGGCAATGGATATCCGCAGCTTCCTCAACGGCGCGCCCGACTTCGTGGGCAGCTTTCTGGGGAAAGAGTAGAGAACAAAGATTCGCCTAGATCGATCCTGTACCGCCGGTTGCAGGCCGCTTCTTGGCCTGAAGAAATTCCTGGCGCAGTTCTGCGGCCCGTTTCTCCTCGGCCAGCCGTCCCTCGTCCAAGGCCTTGTCCAAACGGGATTGGTATGTGGTGTCAAAACGGGTTCCCTGGGCTGGGCCGAGCAGGTAGCCAACGATCGCGCCCAGTGCAACCCCGATCAAACTGCCTATAATAAAATTACCTGATTTACCCATTGTTCACCCCTTCGCTTGATAGTGCCGTGAAAACTGTGCGATATAAACTGTGCGATCTATGGTCTATTTTCGTCTATCTTCCCCGTCCTGCCAAATTAAAATGCCGGACATCTGGTGGATGCCCGGCATTTTGTACACACTTCATTTGCTTGCCCCGCAGGGAAGATCAGCCCAGTGAGGCACTGGTGGTTGTTAGCTCACATGTCCGTCGATAATCTGCACGTCGTAGGGTTCCTGGGTATAGGCGGCTACTTCGCCTGTGGCCTCGGCTTCGGGCAAAAGCAACCCCGCGGCAACGTAGATCAACACGCCCATGCCCACACTACCCACCGAGAAGGCAACCCAGATCAGGCGTACCAGGTTGGCGTCGATGTTCAGTGCCTGACCAATTGCCCCACACACGCCGTAAAATATACGGTCCGTGCGGCTGCGCTTGAACGGGAATGCGGCTTTCGTCTTGCGCAGGCCGCTCTTCACGCTCTCGCGGTCCATGCTCATCGAGCTTTTCACGGTGTCCGAGCTTGTGCTGAAGCGGCTACGCATCCGCTCTCGGCTCTGGGCAAATCGTTCGCGCAGGTTGCGCTGGTTGTTCAGCAGCAACATACCTGCGCCGATCAACAGAGCCGGCCAGAAGAGAATGCCAACCACCCGCCAGGTTGCAGACCAAAGCCAGGGCAGCACGCCCACATTTGCCAACAACCAGAGCACGCCCAGGCCCACCAATAGGGTTCCAGCCCGCCGCACATTGCGCTCGTTCAGTTCTAATGTAGCCGGAGACTGCACGCCCTGGCTGGCCGTCCCCACCGGGAGCAAAAGCCAGAGGGCGAGATAGGCCAAGAAGCCCGCGCCCGCGCTGCCCACGGTCAACACCGCCCACAGCACCCGCACCAACGATGGGTCCAATCGGGTATACTCGCCAATACCGCCACAGACACCACCAATCAACCGCTGAGATGGGTGGCGATAAAGCATGCTTGCCCGCTGATCGGGCTGGGTTTCGGCTTTTGCGCTGGAGAAACCAGACGATCTCGCCCCCACACTTCCCGCGTTTGCCGCAGAAGCGATTGGGCTGTCGTCCACATTCACCACGGGCACTTCATTCATAGTAAAATCTTGTTGCACTTTAGGGGAGCGTTCCTCGCTCATCGGATTTCCTCCTGATCGATATAATCGTTCGCTATACTTATTGTTCACTTGCAAGCCATTCT
This sequence comes from Caldilineaceae bacterium, assembly GCA_024643705.1. GTDB lineage: Bacteria > Chloroflexota > Anaerolineae > Caldilineales > Caldilineaceae > JACQGT01. The sequence continues at coordinate 2,054 of JAHEML010000587.1, forward strand.
GGTTCACAAAACAATACGCAGCCTGCGGAAAGAAGTTTCACACGCCATGCCAGCACCCGCGTCAAACCCTCGTCAACTGCTCCTGCATCGAAAAATTCACGTGGCCGATGGGGCCTACACCCAGAGCGGCCGCGGGGTACGAGCGCGCTTCTCCAGCGGATGGAGCGCCGCGATCGAGCTGGCTGATCGACTGGCCGATCTGCCGGAAGCGGCCATCGACTGGTGGGCCGCCCAACCAAACGGCCACCTGCTGCTGACCGCTGCCGATGATACCTATGCGACTTCGTTGTTGGTCGAAGGGGAGATTGTGCAGGGGGTGGCGGCACTGCCTATCTTCTGGCTCATCGAAGACCCATCGCGCGCGCTAGCCGCGGCCCTGCGCCCGTTGGATCATCTGCTGGGTTGCGCCGGGGAAAAGAATGGCCCGTGGTTGTCCGATGGGGGTGGGATCACACCTCGCTGGCAGTGGATCGGGGAGCAGATCAGTCGGCTTTTCCCCCTGGGCTATGGGGGTACAGAGGCCAGCCGTCAAGACCCCCACGCCTATCTGGCCCAGGGGTTTGCATTGGCGTTGACCGATCGACGTTCCCTGAATGCCGCCGATCCCAAACTGGAGCGTCTGATCGGTGCATCCCTGCTGTCGCCGGGTTTTTGGAAGCATGCGGTTACGGCTACTTGACTCCCGCCAATCCTCTCACGTGATCAAGCCACCCTTCTTCAAATTCTGTGGGCTGAACCCCAAGCACATTGTCGACAAGGCCATGCCACGAACCGTGGGTGCTGGTCTGGGCCAATAGCGCGGGGATGGCAGCCGGGCCGTAGCTCTCGGACACATAATCAAAAAGAGTAGCAACTGCAACAGCCCGCCCACTGTTCAGCCGGACCCAACTGCTGCGAAATTCGGGAGCCAGATTGGGCATGGGCAATTGGCGCAAGGCCAACGCCATCCGCACGGGGGTCAGTCGCTGCCCTTCGCTCTCTTCGCATGTCAGGGGGATGCCAACCTCGTAGGGATGGATCTGCCAGAGCCAGAAACTTTGGCAGATAGCTGGATAGTTGGCCGGGCGCAGGGTTTCGCCCCGGCCACGCTGGGCCACGCTCTCTTGATAGAGCCAGGCCACCAGCCCCGACCGCGACTGGGCAAGTAGCCCGTCCATTTGCCAAAAGAGCCACAGACGCAATCCGCTGCGCAGAGCTTGCCAGCCTTCGGGCATACGCTCCATGCGATCCCACACCGCCAGGTTGACCACTTGCAGAATGACCGATTCCACCAACACCCTTTCGGCAGAGACCCCCAAGGGGCGGGGCAGGAGTTC
>JAHEML010000588.1 GCA_024643705.1 Caldilineaceae bacterium
TTGGCTTCCAGTTGCTCCATCAGCCGGGCCGCTTTGGGATAGCCGATGCCCAGTTTGCGTTGGACAAAGCTGGTGCTGCATGTCACCTGGCCGCGGATGGCGTCGATGGCATCCAGCACCAGTTCGTCTTCATCGTCCATGCGGTCCATCAACCCCAGCCAGGGGGATACTTTGATCTTCGGCCCGTCCGGGTTTTCCTCTGCGTCCCGATCCTTCCAGAACTGGACAACCTTCTGGATTTCGCCATCGGAGACCCAGCAGCCCTGGACACGGGCCAACTTGGCCGAATCCGGGCGCATAAAGAGCATATCCCCCCGGCCCAGCAGTCGTTCCGCACCCGGCGTGTCCAGAATCACCCGGCTGTCGATCTGGCTGGTGACGGCAAAGGCGATACGGGTGGGGAAGTTGGCCTTGATCAACCCTGTCACCACATCCACCGATGGGCGCTGGGTTGCCAGGATTAGATGAATGCCCACAGCCCTTGCCATCTGGGCCAAACGCACCAATTGGCGCTCGATCTCCTCCGGCGCAGTCATCATTAGGTCGGCCAGCTCGTCCACCACCAGCACAAGGTAGGGCAGCGGTTGCAGATCGCTCTTCTTGTTGGCGGCCAATTGGTTGTAAGCGTCGATATTGCGGACTTTCAATTCCCGGAAGGTCTGGTAGCGGTCATCCATTTGCAGCAGCATCCAGGCCAGCGCGCCGCTTACCTGGTCCACCTCGGTGATGACCTTGCCGATCATGTGGGGGATGCCGTTGTAGCCGGGCAATTCCACCATTTTGGGGTCCACCATCACAAAGCGCAGACTCTCGGGGCCATGGTGCATGAGCAAGCTGGTGATGATGGCGTTGATGCAGACCGATTTGCCCGAACCAGTGGAACCAGCGATGAGCAGGTGGGGCGCGCGGGTCAGATCGCTGATCACCGGAGCGCCCGCGGTGTCCCGGCCAAGAGCCAGGGGCAGGGTTCCCCCCTTGCTGCGCATTTCCGCGCTCTCCAAAATGCCCCGCATGCCCACGTCGATTTTGTCGGTGTTGGGAACCTCGATACCCACGTAGGGATAGCCCGGTACAGGTGCTTCGATGCGCACAGCCGGAGCGGCCAGGGCCAGAGCCAGATCGTCGGCCAGGTTGACAATGCGGCTCACCCGCACCTTGCGCTGCTGGCCTCCCCGCACAATGTAGAGTGGTTTCACGCCAAATTGGGTGACGGTTGGCCCGCTTTCCACATTGACCACCTGCACGGGAATGTCGAAATCGGCCAGTGTCTCTTCGATCAGCTTGCCCACTTCCGCCGTGTCCCGGCTGCCATATTGGCCGGAATCCTGGGAAAGAAAATCCCTGGGCGGCAGGTTGCCCGACGAACGCACCGACTGGAGCTTGTTTTGGCTTGCCGTGGGGGTAGCCCGCTTGCTTGCTGCTTGGCGGGAGGACGGTTCTGTGGCAGGTGGAAGGGGCAGGGCTTCTTGCACAGGTGTTGGGGTGGCCGCAACCTGGGGCGCTACGTTGGATATTGACTGTGGACGGCGCAGGGGCGGTTTCTGCGGCACTGATAATTGTTCAGCCGCGGTGGGATGAGCGGGGCGGCTGTCAAAAAATCTGAACATATTCAGGGCTGCAAGCCAGTTGCGCGCAGAGCCAACCCCATAAATCAAGGGCGTGTGACGGATAAGCAGATAGACCCCGCCCAGGATGAGCAGCAGCGCCAAAAGACCACCCGGCCAGCGCCCCAGGGTTGTCACCAGCAGGCTGCCGAAAGCCCATCCCACCAGCCCGCCATTACTGCCATCCACCGGTGGGACCCAATCAACCGTTGTATTGCCCTGCACAAAGATAAAGGAAGCCAACCCCAGAATCAGCAGTTCGCCGCCGACAATCGCCTGGGGATTCCAATAGCCGGCCCGCTCGCGCAGCATGAGCACCGCGCCCAGCAGGATCAGCCCCGCCACGGCCAGCAGGGTTGTACTGCCCAGCATCCGCCCTATCCAGGCGACACGGTCCGTGGCTGCCAGATAGGTAAAGCCAAAGTAGCCACCCAGCAGAAAAAAGGCCAGCCCCGTGGCTTCGCTGCTGAAGTTGGCGCGCAGTTCCCCCAGGAATGTTGCCAAGTCGGTCGATGGGTTGTTGGTGCGTCGTGGGCGACGGGTTTTCGCCATTGGTAGATGCGTCCTCACATTGGGAAAAACTATTGAGCCACGGATGAACCCGGATTATTATTGACCAGGAAAACCGCGCCGATCATCCGTTCGTTGTGTTCATCCATTTCCGGTGTCGAACTCTTTTGTGCTATTTGCAATCTCTGACCATCTCACATCCGTGTCCATCTGTGTTTGTCGGTCCTGTGATTATCGGTGCTGTGTTTATCCGTGCTCATCTCTGGCGCTTCATTCTCTGGGCTGATGAGCGCTTCCCAGTCGATTTGCTCCATCTCTGTCAACACCCGGGCCACCTGGCCGATGGCGACCCGCTGCTTGCGGTACAGGTCGCTCTCGCTCATTGCCAGCCGCTCGGCGATCTCTCGCACCTTGCGCCCCTGGATAAAGCGCATCTCCAGAATGTTGTAGAGCAGCCATTCTGGTGTGCTCAGGTCTTGCTTGCCTTCGGGCCGTAGATTTTCGATGGCCCGGCCCAGCACCAACCGCAGGGCTTTGGTGGGGTTGTCGTCGGCTTCTTCGATGGCCCGATTCACCACCCGTAGCTGGATCAGCGGGCTGTGGTTGAGCTTTGGCCCGCCCCAATAATGGCTGAGCGCATCTTTGACCCAATTCTCGAATTCCGGGTTGTAGACCGGGCTGGGTTCCATTAGCTCTGCTGTAGCTTCGTCCACGTCGCTGGTGGGGTAGGGGATGACACCCCGAATCTGCTGGATGCGGTCGATACCAGGGATGATGCGGCGCAGGGCCACAAAAACCTGCTTTTGCAACTTGCGATCCATCAGCGCCAGCCCAATGCGATCGATCATCTGATCCAGCACCACCTGTTCTTCGTTTGTAAAAAGAGCCGCCTCGCTGCGTGCCTGAACACCCAGAATGCCCAGCACTGTCTCTTTGCCGCTCTCTTCGCCACTTTCCACCAGGGGCCAAACCCAATAGCCAGATCGATAGATGGGCTGGAAATGCTGAATAGTCGGCGCGGCTGCCTCGCGAGGGGAGACGGGGCGTCGGCCCGCGCCATTCGCGGGTCGGCTGCGCACCGCGTTGTTGAGGGTTTCGCTCCAATCCTGCACAAGCAGAATCGATTCGCGGGTACCCGGTGGCCCCACAACCGCTTCCAAAATTAGCTCTGGGCCGACGGTGGCCGCAGCAAAACCAGCCGGAACCCGCAACAGTTCACACAGACTGGTCAGGTGGTTTTCGAGAAACTGGC
>JAHEML010000589.1 GCA_024643705.1 Caldilineaceae bacterium
GAGGCCGCGCAATCCTTTAGCATGTACTGAATACGTTCGCCAGGGTAGGTTGGGTCGATTGGGACAAAAGCACCGCCAGCCTTTAACACCGCCAGCAAACCGACAACCATCTCCGCCGAACGCTCCATGGCGACGGCCACCAATACATCGGGGCTTACGCCCAAGGCTTGCAAATGGTGGGCAAGCTGGTTGGCTCGCTCGTTTAGTTCGGCAAAGGTGATCTGCACACCTTGGAAAACAAGGGCTACATTAGTGGGGGTGCTGGCGACCTGCTGCTCGAAAAGAGCCGACAAGGTACGTGGTTTGCCAAAGTCGATGGCTGTCTCATTCCATTTGTGCACAACCTGCGCGTATTCAGGGTCGGTCAACAAAGGCAGTTCATCGATGGGACAGTCTGGATTGGCAACGATGCCCCTGATCAGTATCTCAAAATGGCGGATCATGCGCTGGATGGTGGCTGCATCGAAGAGGTCGGTGGCGTACTTGATTTGACCCTGTAGTCCATCGCTTGTTTGTCGGAGATTCAGGCTGATGTCAAATTTGCTGGCTGTGTCGGTGGTGGAGAGCCGAGTTGACTCCAACCCCTCTGGATTGAAATCACCTTGCGGCGTGTTTTGATAGACAAAGAGGACGTCGAACAGGGGGTTGCGGTTCAGCAAGCGCTGGGGGCGTAATTCTTCCACCAGTTTTTCAAAGGGAAGGTCTTGGTGCTGGTATGCGTCCAAGGCGTTTTTGCGCACGTCCGCCAGCAGGGCAAGAAAGTTTGGATTGCTCCCACAGTCGGTGCGCATGACCAATGTGTTGGCGAAAAAGCCGTGGATGCCTTCGATCTCCGGGCGGCTACGGTTGGCAATGGGCGAGCCGATTGCAATGTCATCCTGGTTGCTAAGGCGGTGGAGTAACACTTGAAAGGCAGCCAGAAGCAACATGTAGGTACTGGCGCCTGCTGTGCGCGCCAGAGCAATGAGCGCCTGGCTGAGGGTTTGGTCGAATGCAATCTCTACTGCCCCACCATTGCGGCTTAATCGGGCAGGGCGTGGCCTGTCGGTGGGCAAGTTGAGTGGCTGGAGATCGGCCAGCCGTTCCTGCCAATAGCCCACCAGCCGTTCCAGCCGTTCACCTTGCAACCACTCCCGCTGCCACACAGCGAAATCCTGATACGAAATCGGCAGGTCTGGCAACTGTGGTTTCGTGCCGTTGGTCAAAGCCGCGTAGAGATGGGACATCTCTCGTCGGAAAATGCCGCTGGACCAACCGTCGGTGATGACGTGATGGATCACTCTGACGAAAATGTGGTTCTCGTCGTTCAGGCGGATCAGCGCTACCCGCCATAAGGGCGCTTGGGTTATATCAAAGAGTTTGCTACGCAGGGCTGCGACTTTTTCCTCGGCTGCGTCCATCTGCTCGCTGGCGGGCATATCGGATAGATCGATCAGTGGGATTGGTTGCACCCGCAGGGGCTGGACAACTTGGACCACCTTACCACCGATTTCCCGGAAGCAGACCCGCAAGCTGTCGTGGCGGGCAGTGATGGCGTCCAGGCTCTGTTCCAGGGCGCCAATATCCAAGGCTCCGGTTAGGTGGATTTGTTGAATTTCGTTGTATGCGGTCGAGTCTGGCTCGAATTGGGCGAGAAACCAGAGCCGTTCTTGGGCAAAGGAGAGGGGCGCGTGCTCGTTGTCAACCCGGCGTGGGATGGTTGCTGTGCGCCCATTCTTGCGCGAGGCTAGCAGGCGCTCTTCCAGGCGGATGCGTTCTTCGGTAGAAAGTTGGGCGATGCGTTGGGTGAGCTCGGACATGGAGTCAAACTTTCGTTGTATTTTTTGGTGTGTTTTGACTTTTTGATCAGTTTGACGGCAGAACTTTTTGGTTCTTTGGGAATTCAGGTGGTCAGCCAGATCAGCGCTGATTGAGAAGACGACACTTGAGAAAGCTGGGGCTGTTTCCAGGTGTATCGAAATCAAGTGGGTCACAAGTACATGGATTCCGGTTGAGCCTTTTTTCGTCGACTGGTCCTACACGATCAGAATAGCATGGCACTAACGGTGTCTATATCACTTCATTCATCGAAGTGTCGAGTAAAGCACCCGTCACCACCAGGGCCATCTCTGCCACAGTGGCTGCGGCGAACAGTTCGGCCAGGGGAATCTCCACGCCGAATTCTTCCTGCACCCGTGCCGCGATACGCATGGCTTGCAGCGAGTTGCCGCCCAGATCAAGAAATGGATCATGGACACCGATTGTGTCCATGCCCAAGACACCGGCCCAGATGGCAGCGATTGTCTGTTCAAATGGGGTTCTAGGGAGAACCATATCTGCATCAATTTCGGGTCTGGGTGTCACCGCAGATGCTAACATGCTGCGAATAATTTTGCCACCGGGTCCATATGGCATCCTGTCCAGAAAGATGAATCGTGAAGGCAGCGCGTAGGGAGGTAGGCTGCCGGCAAGCAGGGCGCGAATGGTTGTCACCGTCAAGGTTGGCTGGCCTAACACCATATAGGCATCCAACGACGGCGTCTCCATGCGATCGTGGTTTACTACAACTGCGCATGACGCCACCCCGTCGATCTCGGCCAGTTTTTCTTCCACCTCATATATGTTGACCTGATACCCACGAATCTTGACCCGGAAATCGCGCCTGCCCAACGTGATCAAGCGACCATCGGGCAGCATCTTGCCCAGATCGCCAGTTAAATAGAGTCTCTCGCCGCTCCCTGTGGGTGCATCGATGAATTTTTGCTGTGTCAATTCTGGTTTGCCCAAATAGCCAACAGCAAGGTAGCGGCTTCTCACAACAATCTCACCGATTTCGTTCGCCCCAACAGGTTGGCCGTTTGGATCAACCAGCAACACTTCCGAGTCTTCCAATGCATATCCAGCAGGCAAATAGTCATCAGTGATTGAAGTCTCGCTGTTCAGGGCAAAGACGCGATAGTCGAGAGATTCTTTTGATCCTAAGAAGTTGAGAAACGTTGTATGGGGAAAATGAGTACGAAATGCCTCGCAATGCAGTCGCGAAATGGGTTCGCCAACCAGAATTGTCACACAGGGTTCTGGGAAAGTGTGATGAGGATTGAGTGTGCTGATAAAATTTTGTAGAACTGTCGGCACTGTATGAAAGAGTGTAATCTGGTCTTGGGTGATCCGTTTGGCAATGATGGAAAGCCCTTCCGCTTTCAGGTCGATGGGAAAGATAGCTGCCCCACACAGCAGTGGACCAATGATCGCCGTAAAGACATCAGCCGAGCTATACATCAACCTGTCATCAGCCGTCAATTTGGTGGTATTGTGTAGATTGGCTGTCGCATGGATCAGATGAAATTGGGATTGGATGATCCCTTTGGATTGTCCG
>JAHEML010000590.1 GCA_024643705.1 Caldilineaceae bacterium
GGCTGGCTCGTACCCCGACTGCGCCCAGCGTGTGAGGGTCTCGTCCAGGCGGATGAAGGCACCGACAGCGAGGGGGCGCAAGGAAAGCCGTAGCTCTCTGGGCGGGAGTGTGGTTTGCAGCAGGGCGCGCAGGGGGGCGATCACCACCGGTGGTTTGGCTGTCTTGCTTTGCAAAGCGGCCAAGGCGGTCAGCCGGGCCTGGCGGGTGCGGTCTGTCCAGGCAATGCGCTCGAAGGGCAGGCTGTCCGGTTCGGGGTAAAGCAGCACCGGTGGCCCACCTTCGTCGGCTGGTGGCAAAAAGTGGCCGATGGCCTCCACCCAATGCTGGGCCTGCTCGCTGCTCCCGGTTACGATCAGCAACGGGCTTGAGGTATCCGCCGCCATGGCCGCCGCCAAGTAGGAGCGGGCTGCGCGCAGCAACCCCAAGGGGGCGGGGCTGCCCTCAGTCAGCAAGCGTTGATATGCGGGGAGCCTGTGAATTGCAGGAAGGAGGCCGGTGAGTTTCATTGGACGGTTGCTCCATTGGTTGATGGGATGATGCGATCGTCCACCATCTCATCGTCACATCAACGGTTGTATTGATTCATCGCGGCTTCGATGCCCTGGAAGAGCCAGAACTCGATTGCATCTGCTGTGGCTTCTCGCAAGGGGCCAAAATCGGATTCCTCGTCTGCGCTGAAATTCTGAAGCACGTAGTCGGCTGGGTTCATCCGTCCGGGCGGCCGGCCAATCCCTATGCGTGCCCTGGCAAAACCCTGTTCACCGCCCAGCAACCGGATAATCGATTTAATCCCGTTTTGTCCACCGGACCCACCACCTGGACGCATACGCAATTGGGCCGAGATCAGGTCCAGGTCATCGTGGATCACCAGCATATCTTCGACATCTACGTCGTAGTAGCGCATCAGCGGTACCACAGCTTCGCCGCTGTTGTTCATGTATGTAATTGGCTTGACCAGCAGCACTTTCTGCCGTTCGGGCAGCCCGCCAAAGGGGTTGTCCGGCTCAGGATTCGAGCGGCGGCTGATATAGCCATCGCCGAAGCGAGCCTTGTTTTGGCTGCGGCTCAGGTCGATGTGGTGGCGTCGAGCCAGGATGTCGATGACTTGAAAGCCCAGGTTGTGCCGGTTGCGCGCATATTGGGGGCCAGGATTGCCCAGCCCCACGATCATTTTTACGTTTGCCATCTCTTCATCCGTCTGTGTGCCAGGGCGAACCCGGCGCAAAATTTTTTGTAAGATGCCCATTGCGGTTGTGTCGCGTGGTCGTGTGGTTGGGCCGTGGTTGTGGCTTTTACTCTCCATCCCATTCTGCGATCCCGCATTTTGGTCAACGCCACAAACCCTCTCGCGGGGAAAACGCCCGTGGGAGGGTCAAGTGTATAGCATCTATGTGTAGTATCAGTTGTACGGGTGCTTGTCTGCTGCACCCCATTTTTGAAACTATCTTGCCCGACCAGCACCAACCCTACCGATTAGCTTGTACGCGCCACTGCCCACTGGATCAGCCATTTGACAACAAATACAGCAAGAACAATCAGGAATATCCCCCCTGCCCAGCGTACGCCGGTGAAGAAGCGCTCTCCTAATCTGTCCAGGGAGATTGCCGCACCCAGTTCGCGGGTGATAGCGTTGCCTTCGCTGGCCGTAGATCCTGCCCCTGTGCTTTGGGGTTCACCCGCTGACACAGCGATTGCACTCTCGTTGTTGCTGTTGTTATTGCTGCTACTATCGTTGTTCAACGCCACCAATTCCTGCGTGGGAGTCGGTTCGGCCAGGTCCGGCTGTACCACGGCCACAGGTGCGGGCGTGGGCTGGGCGATGGGTGTGGGCGTATCGATGGGGATCGGTGTGGCTGTCGGCCCGGTGGGTGTTTCGGTAGGCGTTGCAGTGGGCGCTTCCAGGTTCACCCGTAGGTCGCGTGCGAAGAATTCGCCATAGTTGCCATCGGGGCGCACAATGCGCAGGCGCAGGGTGTAGGTCCCTGCCGGGAGATCACCAGTTTGCCAAGTACCCAATTCTCCATCAAATACCTGGGTGGTGTTACCTGCAAACCAGATGAATGATTCGTCACCGCTGGGTTCTTGCTTGAAATAGAGTTCGTAGCGGGCAAAGGAATCGCTGGTGGCCGTGCCGCGCACAGCAACGCTGCCCCGCACACTGCTGCCTGTAGCCGGAGATGTGATGGCGGAGCCAGATTGGGCCAACGCGCCAGGAACGGGCCTGCTTATGGTTATGATGAGCAGGATCAAAAGAGCCAGCCAGTGAATTCTATTCAGACGAAGCACGGAATGTGTCACGGAAAAACTCTCTGGTTTGAAAGATGAAGGCAGATGATAGCAGAAAAGATGGATTGGTCTATGAAAATCCGTCCTTGTTGCCTACTTTTTTGAAGTGCCCCCAATGGAGCTGTATTTCTGATTATTTTGAAAGCCCTGCGCGAATGTACCCAATAATCGCAGTCAACTGCTGATCAGTCAAATCTGGGCGGCCACCGCTGGGGGGCATTGCAACACCGCTGACGCTGTCGGCCGCGTTTGACTCGCGGCCCGAACGGATCATTGCCAGAATCGTTGAGTCATCATTCGCAGCCACAAAATTGGATTCGACGAGAGAGTTGCCCAGGGTAGGAATGCCTTCTCCGCCTATCCCGTGGCAGGGCGCACAGGTCTGAGCAAAGAGGCTTTTCCCTTCGTTCAACGTCGCAGTCGGTTTTGCTGGTTCCACCGGATTGTGTTCCGCATGCTCCGCTCCCTCCAGGACGGTGATGGGCAGCACCGCTGCTTTGCTGGCTTTGGCCGCCTGTGCCTGACCATACACGCCGCCATAGATTACCAATCCAACGGCGATGATGGCGATGACAGGCCAACGGGGAGGTGAATCATGTTCGGGATCGGGCTGGTTGCTATAATAGGTCACCAACATGGCAATGGTGATAATCAGGAAGGCGATCATCGCCAGGAAGGGAATTGTGATAAAGCCCAGCCAATTGATCCAAATGGTTGTGCAGGGCGAACCAGCCGCACATGCCGTGGGCGCACCAAAAATGGTCGTCTTTTGGATCAGGTAGTGGTATGTGGAAACACTTTGCCCCAACAGTGAAAATGGCAAGACCAGGTAGGGCAAATGCCAGTCTCGACGCCAAGTGCCTATGGCAAGAAGCCCTACCAGCGGGTACATAAGGATTCGTTGGTACCAGCAGAGAGTACAGGGCACAAAACCCCGCACCTCGCTAAAGTAGAGGCTGCCAAGCATGGCAGTCCATGCAGCCAGCAGGGCTACGTAGAGTGCCATGCTTCCAACCCGGTTCACAGACCCTGAGCCGGGCTGCTCTTCGTCCCACGCGTTTTTTTGG
>JAHEML010000591.1 GCA_024643705.1 Caldilineaceae bacterium
GAGATTTATCCCCCAGCCCCTTGGAATCCGATGTGACTGATTCACAGTGTCCTGGACGCAGCGTCAGTGTCGCGCCGAGAATAGCGACACTGACGCTGTATCGCGAGTTCATTCCCTCGTCGTTTTCCTGGCATTCTGGGTATCTCGGTAACGTTGGCCGTAACGATTCAGTGACGGCGGACTGCTAGGATCGGGGCAGACAGCCTGGTGCTGTCCTGCACCCGTTCGCACAGTCATAGGAGAAAACAGATGAAACAGTTGACATGGTGGCTTCGTGTTGCAGGAGTATTCTACCTGCTCCTGGGCATATCGAATCTGATCTATGAGATCATCGATCCCCACTTTGTGGCCGAGGGAATGGTTCCCGCCGGCTACGCGCTTGACGGTGTGACCGTTACGGCGCTGGTTCACACCTTTCTACCGGCTTCCCTTGGTTTTGCAGTACTTGGCGTGCTAATGCTCTACTATTCGCGCCTGCCCGAACAGGCCCGCCTGTTGGTACTGGTTGTCGCTCTCTTAGAACTGCTGACCTGGGTTCCGTATGATGTGGTCTGGTTTGCCACTGGGCTGCCTGTCGCCCCGGCCATTCCTTTTATGCTTGCCCACCTGCTCCTCGGCGCTACAGGCATTCTCTTTCTGCGCCAGTACACGAAGAAAACAGCATGAAGAAGCTGGCATACGATTTTGCGGGTTATCTGATCTCTAACGTCATCCCTCGGACAAGCATCGGCACGGGTGTGTGGCCTGTGCGTGCAACGGAGCGCACCCAATAATGAGTATGGAGAATCCGGTCACCGTTCCCGCTCGTTGGCTGCCGTGGATGCGTGTGGGCTGGCTGTTGGCTGGCCTGGCCAGCGTGGGCACATTTATTGGCACTCTGCTGCTCACCCGCCAGTTCGCCGACAACCTGCCGGAGCGGATGGCGTTGGGGCTGGCGGCACTGGGTTGGACTCACTCGGCCTGGTTTTGGTTCACCGTTGCCACAATAGCCCCGCTCTTTCTCGTCTGTTTTGGGGTGGGCGCAGCTATTTTCTGGCTGCGCCCCCACGACCGCATGGCATTCTTCACGTCCATTTTTCTGATGACTTTTGGCGCGGCAAATGCCTTCAGCCCGGCCAAAGAATATCTTTCCCTGATTGGGGGCGCGCCACCCCTCTTCTTCGTCCCTTATGTCATCGTCGGGATGCTCTCTTTCGGTCTGCTGGCAACCTTTTTCGCGATGTTTCCCGATGGGCAGTTTGTCCCCCGCTGGATGGTCTGGATCGCGCTGGAAGGTTTTTTGCTCTCGCTGGCCTGGAATCTCTTCCCCGCAGTCGTAGGCGATTTTTCCGGTCCGTATGCCTATCTGGTTCTTTTTGCAGTTTCTCTTATGTTTGGGGGCAGTCTCACAGCACAAGTGTGGCGCTATCGGAATTACGCCACGCCCACCCAGAAGCAGCAGACCAAATGGTTCGTCTATGGCCTGGCGTTAATTGTGGGATTTTTGCTTCTCCCTTCTGTCGTTCTCTACGGCCTCAATGCGGACGACCCCAGGACGAGCGTGCTGATCGATGGGTTTGTCGCCGTTGCTGGCTTAAGTTTTCTGCTGCTGCCTGGCTCCATCGGCATCGCGATCCTGCGCTACCGGCTGTGGGACATCGACATTCTCATCCGCAAGACGTTACAATACGCCCTACTCACTGTCCTGTTGGCGTTGGTCTATTTTGGCAGTATCGTCCTGTTGCAATCCCTCTCTCATTCCGTTTCCGGGGAACAGTCGCCCGCGGTGATCGTCCTTTCCACCCTACTCATCGCCGCTCTCTTTACGCCCCTGCGCCGCCGGGTACAGGCGGTGATCGACCGCCGCTTCTTCCGCCGCAAATATGACGCGCAGCAGGTATTAGCCTCCTTCGCCATCACCGCCCGGGACGAGACCGATCTGACTCTTCTGACCGCCGAAGTGCAGCGGGTGATCCAGGAAACGATGCAGCCAGAGGCTGTGAATGTATGGCTACGGCAGGATCAGAGATAGGGGAATCCAATGGCTGGTTCGATCAGAAAACGACACGCCGCCGACTCCAGATTGGTCTGGTTCTAGTTTATTTTGACTGCCGGGATGGGGCTGGCCGGTTTTTTGCCCTTCATGCGCAACGCTGCCACTCCGGTGCCTGCCTCGTGGGGTGTGGCCGATGGCGTTCGCACTGGGGTAGAGATGTGGATCAATGCCTTCGTACTGAGCGTCGTATCGCCGGTGCTGATCAGCTTTCTGGGCGCGCTGATTGTAAACCAGCGGCCCGATCACCCGATTGGACGGTTACTCATTGTTCTCGCAACCCTTTCTGCTCTGCCCACCCTGGCCCAGGAGTGGGCTATTTATGGATATTACACTCTGGACGTACCAGCCGCCGGCACACTGATTGCGGCCTGGGCCAACAATTGGCTATGGGTCATACAATTCACATTCCTATTGTTGACCACCGCCATCTTCCCCGAAGGCCGCTTCCTCTCCCGCACCGGCCTGGCTGGTGGGGCTGTCCTATGGGCTGCTGCTCTTTCTGGTGGCCCAAGGGGTCTTTCTCGTTGGGCCCACTCTATTAGTTGGAGTTCCCCCAATGCAACTTCTGAGCGCGCACGTAGTTTATGGGTTGGCGCTGGGGTTGAAGAGCAAATAGAATGCACAGCGATCGCGTTACGCCTGCAGTTTGAGATTCTCTGGCAACGAACAGCCACTGAGATGCTTGTCCCTCCTAAGGAGTCGCTCTGTTGAACATCCTGATCTCCACGTTTGGTGTGCGCGGCGACATTCAGCCCTATCTCGCCCTGGCAGTCGGCCTGAAAAGGGCTGGGCATCACGTCACCCTGGCGACATCAGAGCGCTTCACCGGTTGGATTGAAGCCTTTGGGATCAACAGCCATCCAACCCGTTTCGATATGCAGGCAGATATGCAAACACCCGAGGCACAAGCGATCATCAAAGGCCGAAATCTGATCCGCCAGCTTCGGTTGCTGCGCGCAGCAATGAGCAAAAGCCCCGAAGCCCAAGAGAGCACATGGGCGGCAATCCAACATGCAGAACTGGTCATCCAAAGCCCTACAGGGTGTGGGGCGCTAGAAGCAGCCAGCGTATTGGGCAAACCGGCCGTATTTGCCGTCCCTGTACCATTTGCTCCCACAGCAGCCTTTCCCTCTTTCTTCTTGGGACAGATGCGCTTTTCTCTGGGCCCAGGCTACAATCGCATCACCCATTGGCTCACCCAGCAGATACTGTGGAGCAGCATAGGCGCACCGATGACAAAGCATCTGCGCCAGAAGCTGGGGTTGCATCCCTGGCGCTCGTACAGGGAGATGCTCGCCTATGGTCGCAGCCGG
>JAHEML010000592.1 GCA_024643705.1 Caldilineaceae bacterium
GGCAGCACCTTTTCGTTCACCCTTCCCGTGGCGCAGGAATAGGGGGATGCGTATTGCGTAGGTATGTGACAACCACTCTTTATTTGTTTGCTGGTTTTGGAGTGGTGAAACGTGAGAGCATTCGAACCTTCTCACGTTTCACGCATCACACTCTACCAGCCAATCGCGACAGTCGCCTCACTCGTGGCCTACTTACGCAATACGCACTACTCCTCCCCCGTTAACCCCCCATTAACAAAACGATCCCCACCTCTTAATCCCTGTTTGTGCAAATAGGCACAAGCTATTAACAATCCCCCGTTATCCTTCTTTCAGAACAAAATCAGTCTGTTCAACATCATGATTGAGAGAATCTGAAAGGATATTTTTACATGCGCTACAAATTAGGTCTTCTTATGGGGTTGGCCTTGTTGGTCTTGGCTGGCTGTGGGTCTGCCGCTACACCGACCAGTGCGCCTGCTTCCGAGGCTGAGGTAGCGTCCCCCGCTACCTCAGCCTCCACCACTGCGTCCGCAAAGACCGAAGCACCGGCCATGAATGAGGCTGGTCTACCTGAAGTCAACCCCCTGGAGGTAAGCGGCGACATTATCATAGCGGGCAGTTCCACCGTCTATCCCCTCACGGAAGCAATAGCCGAACGTTTTACCGATGAGGGCTACAGTGGCAACATCACCATCGACAGCATCGGTTCTGGCGCGGGCTTCGAGCGTTTCTGTGTCACGGGCGAAACAGACATTTCCAACGCCAGCCGTGCCATCAAGGATTCTGAGGCAGAGAGTTGCGCCGCCATCGGTCGTACACCTATCGAGTTTCGTGTGGGTACGGATGCCCTGGCTGTAGTAATCAACCCAGCCAACGACTGGGCAAAAAGTGTCACATTGCAAGAGTTGGCGGCCCTTTTCTCCACGGCGACCAACTGGTCGGACGTGAACCCAGAGTGGCCTGCCGAGCCGATTGACCGTTTCATCCCCGGCACAGACAGTGGCACTTTCGACTACTTTGTGGAAGCAGTCTTCGAGAACAGCAAAGAACCGATTTTGAGCGCAACCAACACCCAACTAAGCGAAGATGACAATGTGTTGGTTCAAGGCGTGGAAGGTAGCCAATACGGTATCGGTTTCTTTGGCTATGCTTACTACGAAGAGAATGCGGACAAGCTGGGTATTTTGGACATCACAGGTGTGACGCCAGATGCCGAGACAGTGGACAACAATACCTATCCCTTGGCCCGCCCACTTTTCATCTACTCGGATGCGACAATCATGGCAGACAAGCCCCAGGTGGCGGCCTTCATCGACTTTTATCTAAGTTATGTGAATGACGAGATTGGGCGGGTTGGCTACTTCCAAGCCAGTGTTGATGCTCTCGACCAGGCCAAAGCCAGCTTTATGGCCGCCATCGGCCAATAGTTCGGCTTGGGCATAGAAGGGATGGGCAGCCGAGGATTGGGAACGTGTGTATCCTCGGTTGCCCTGTCTGGTATTCGGTGGACCTCCTGCACGGCATGGTGTCAGTAGGCAATCTACCGTAACAATGGCAGGCGAGATGGCAGGCGAGATGGAGGACTCTGTGAAAAGTGAAGTGTTGAAGATGATCCCAGAGCGGGCGGCGGCGGGTACAGTACCAAGCTCTCTGCGCCATCGCAACCGGTGGGGAGAATCGGTTATTCAGGCATTCCTGTTTCTGTGCGGCGCGATCTCTGTGCTGACAACACTTGGAATTGTCTTTGTGCTGGGGCGGGAATCCCTGCTCTTCTTCGGCAGCCCAGAGGTTCATCTCTCCGAATTTTTTGGCAGTACTCGCTGGCAACCGGCTATCGGTGATTTTGGCATCTGGCCCCTGGTCACCGCGACCCTGGTAGTGAGCACGATCGCCATGTTGGTGGCTCTACCCCTGGGCCTGGGCGTGGCCCTCTATCTCAGCGAATACGCCACGGCCAAAGCCCGCTCGGTGTTGAAACCAGTGATGGAAGTGTTGGCCGGTGTGCCGACTGTGGTCTACGGCTATTTCGCACTCACCTTTATGACCCCTCTGCTGCGGGCCATCTTTGGCGTTGACATGGTCGAAATCTACAACACAGCTTCGGCAGGTATCGTCATCGGCATTCTGATCATCCCCCTGGTAGCCTCCATGAGCGAGGACGCCCTGCGTGCCGTACCCGATTCGTTGCGCCAGGCGGCCTATGGGCTGGGCGCAACCAAGCTGGAAACGTCTGTGCGGATAGTGCTGCCAGCGGCTATTTCCGGTGTGGCGGCTGCTTTCCTGGTTGCCACTTCCAGAGCCGTGGGCGAAACGATGGTGGTGGCCATCGCTGCGGGTGCCGGCTCCCAATTCACCCTCAACCCATTCGAGGCGGCGGAAACCATGACCGGCCACATTGTGCGCATTAGCGGGGGCGATCTGAGCTATGACACCATCGACTACGACAGCATCTTTGCCATCGGCCTGCTGCTTTTTGTGATGACGCTTGTGCTCAACCTGGTCAGCCAGTGGTTTGTGCGCCGCTTCCGAGAGGAATACGAATGAGTTTCAACCCAAGCCCGAACACCACAGAAACCGGCTCCAGCGTAGGCGCGGATCTCCGCCAAATGCCAACAGGCGGCGAACTGACACAACTGGTGGCATCTCGCCAACGGCGTGGACGTATGGGCGCGTTCATTTTTCAAATCTCCACAATCGCAGGCATTTTGGCTCTGGCCGCGTTGCTCTACAACGTGATCACCCAGTCATTTGGCTATGTAGCGATGCAAGATGCTATCAGCCCTGCCCAACTGGCCATGAACGGCGTGCCGTTGGAAGAATTGTCCGAAGATCAGTTACAGACGATTCTCGCAGCAAATATATCGGCGGGGCTGATGCGCCGCTTTGAGAATGACCAACCCTTTGCCGAGCGCAGCCGCCAGAGCATCTATGAACTGGTGCTGGAACGGGTGGTCAAGCCGGAGATTGTCGCCACTTGGTCTTTGGCCGATTCCCTTTTGCACCGCGATGCTATCGAGGCAGAGATGATCGAGAAATATCCCACGGCTGTGCTGCAATTTCGCAGTTGGATACACCCCAGTTTTGTGACAAACACCCAGTCCAGCATCCCGATCCAGGCTGGCGTGCGCACAGCTCTGCTCGGCTCGCTTTGGGTCATTTCGATCACGATTCTATTTTCTTTCCCCGTGGGTGTGGGTGCGGCCATCTATCTGGAAGAATATGCCGAAGACAGTTTCGTCAACCGGATTATCCAGACCAATATCAACAACCTGGCCGGTGTACCATCGATCATCTACGGCATGCTGGGGCTGGCGATCTTTGTACGCAGTATGGAGGTGGTGACCAGTGGTGCGTTTCTGGGGACTG
>JAHEML010000593.1 GCA_024643705.1 Caldilineaceae bacterium
ATCATTCACCTGCTCTCTCTTAACCAGTCGAGTTACGATAATTGAGGCCAAGTCAAAAGGCTGCCTAATATGGGTTCTGTCGGCTGTCACTCGACGAATTGCCAGAGTTCGGGTCCAAAAACCTGGAAACCCTGCGCCAGCCCCTGGAAGACAAAGTGGTTACCATCAGCCGAGCCGCTGGCTCTCTCACTTTTCCAGCCAATTTTCAATTTGTCGCGGCCATGAATCCGTGTCCCTGTGGTTATTTTGGCGACGACCGCAAGGAATGCACCTGCGGCCTGGGCATGGTGCAGCGCTACCAGGGCCGCATCAGTGGGCCGCTGATGGATCGCATCGACATTCATGTGGACGTGATGCGCGTCCCCTTTGAGAAGCTGGTGAATCTGGACGGGGGCGAGGCGTCGGCTGTCATCCGGGCGCGGGTGGAGGCGGCGCGCAAAGTCCAGGCGGCCCGTTTTGCCGCCATTGACAAGCCCTATGTGTTAGTCAACGGAGATATGGGACCGGCAGAGGTACAGCAGTTCTGCCGGATCGACGAGGCGGGCAAGAATCTCATGCAGATGGCCGTGCGCCAGATGGATTTGAGCGCGCGCTCGTATCACCGGGTGTTGAAGCTGGCGCGCACGATTGCCGATTTGGCGGGGGAGGAGGCCATTGCCGTCGAGCATCTGGCCGAGGCGTTGCAGTATCGGCCGCGGGGGATTGTATGAACTTCGGGAATGGTACTTCTGCCCTGAACACAAGATGAAGGGTTTGACGATGATACTATTTGCCGTGAAGCAGACAAACTTGAGTTTGAGGCAAACGAAGTTACTGTTCCAAGAACTACAAAGAAAGAGCCGGGGATAATCTCCCTCGGCTCTTTTTATTTGTTCCAGCCTACAAGTTTTGGACCACTGATTCAGAGGTGTTGATTGGGCTTCTCTCGTCCGCCTATTGCTGAGTACACAATTGCCCAGCGCAGGGATGACTCTCCTATTCAGCACTTGCAGACTGGCTTGACTGACAAAGTGCTGCGTAGAAGCCATTTCGCTTCAGGAGTTCGGTGTGGTTGCCCCGTTCGACAATGCGCCCACCATCCATTACCAAAATCAGATCCGCCGACTGGATTGTGCTAAGTCGGTGGGCAATGATTACTTGAGTACAGCCCAGTTCGACCAGATTCTTCTGGATATTGCGTTCGGTCTTTGTGTCCAGGTGGCTGGTCGCTTCGTCCATGACCAGAATCGCGGGTTTGTGTGCCAAGGCTCTGGCCAGGGCCAATCGTTGTCGCTGACCACCAGAGAGGCCAGCCCCGCCTTCGGCCACCAACGTGTCAAAGGCCATTGGCATATTGACGATGTCTTCGTCGATGCAGGCCATACGAGTGACCCGCAACAGATCGTCCGTGGAGCATTCGCCCAGACCAAAGGCGATGTTCTGACGGATGGAGCCGCTGAAGAGGAAGACCTCTTGAGGCACAGACCCGATTTGCTGACGCAGCGCCTGGCGATCCATTTGCACCAGAGATGTTCCGTCAAAGCGGATGTCGCCGGCTGTTGGCTCGTGCAGACCCAACAGCAGCCGTGCCAGTGTACTTTTGCCCGATCCCGATTGGCCAACGATGGCGACTTTTTGGCCCGGTTCAATCGTCACGGAGACGTCGCGTAGAACAGAAGGACTGTAACGGTCGTACTGGAATGAAACATCGACAAGTTCGATTTGGCCGGACAATTCCGGTTGAACTGTGCCCGATGGTTCGGATTCTGCGCCCAGGACATCGGCCAGACGAGTGAGGTGAGCACCGACTGTTTGCAACTGTTGTGCGCTGCCCACAAGTGTATCGAGCGGTGCCAAAAATCCGATCGCCAGTGCATTCAATGCCAGCATTTCGCCCAGAGTCAGCTCTCCATTCAAAACCTGTTGAACGCCGATAAGCAAGAGAACCAGTGGTGCCGCTGCCTGTAGCCCATTGAGCAGCGTCTGTATCAGCGCCGAGAATTGCTGCTTGTCCAACGATACGGTCAGGGCTTTGTTGTGCAGTTTCGACCAGCGTTCAATCACCCGTTCCTCGGCACCGGTTGCCTTAACCAGGTCAACGCCAACCAATGCTTCCATCAGATAGGACTGGGACTCGGCTTGGGTTGTCAGATGGCGTTGGGCCAGATCGTGCATACGGGCTGTACTTGCCAGCAGCAACAGCACCTGAAAAACGCCGATCCCCAAAGTCACCATTCCATACATTGGGGCACGGAGCAAAAGAACGGTTAGAAAGGTGATCACCAACAGGCCGTCCATCACCGCACCGATAGTCTGGGTGGTGAGCAGATCGCGGATGACGATATTACTGGAAAGACGCATGAGCAAGTCGCCGCTGGTGCGCTGTTGAAAAAAGCGATAGGGCAGGGCCAGCAAACGGCCCAGAAATGTGGACATCAGGCGTGTATCCACTGCGGCCTGCACCCGGATGAGCAGCGTCTGGCGCACAAAGCCGATGACCATCTGCATAAGAACAATCATCGCGATGCCTGCTGCGAGCAGGGGCACCAGATTCAACTGGCGCTGTGGCAGAACCTGATCAACCATATATTGAGTCAGCCAGGGAAGAGCCAAGGCCAATACTTGCACCAGCAGTGTGGCTCCCAATACCGTCAGCAGTGAACGCCAGGAGCCGCCCTCCATGAGGATGCTGCGAATTTGTTCTCGCCAGATGGAGCCGGTGTTTGTCCGTCGTTGGCGAACAAATGTGGCGTCTGGTTGCAGCGTTAGCAACACACCGGTAAAGAAACGATCGAAATCTTCGGGCGAAACGACACAGCGCCCGCTGCCGGGATCGATGATGACAGCCCCTTTTGGACTCCAGCTTTCCAGAACGACATAATGGGTAAAGTTCCAATGCAGGATGACGGGCAGAGTAACATCCGCCAACATATGCGGTTCACCCCGAAATGCTTTGGCGGCCAAACCATATCGCCGGGCCGCATTGGCAATTGCCAGCGCTGTTGCCCCATCGCGTCCGATGCCCATATCGTCAGAAATCTCGCTCAGGGCCACCGCCCGGCCATAGTAGCCCAACACCATTGCCAGGCAGGCTGCACCGCATTCGGTGGTGGACATCTGCAAAACGATGGGCACCCGGCGTCGCCAAAAAGTGAAAGGCGTGAGCAGCAGTCTGCCCACCAGGGCAAGCAGCAATCGGATTCCCACCCAGACACTGGTTCGTTTCGTCGAATCGGCGGGGGTTTCATGGGCGGCTGCATTTGCATAGTGGGCGAGAGCAGCGGGACGGAATAGGTTGCGAGTGGATGCTGACATGGTTTTGTCTCGTCAAAGTGGCTGATAGATACAAGCAACGCTGCACCGTTCT
>JAHEML010000594.1:0-2731 GCA_024643705.1 Caldilineaceae bacterium
CTCTGTTCTCCATCCAGGGTGGGGGCAGTATTCTGAGCGAGCGCTGGCTAAAAAATGGGCAAGTCGATCTGGCGGCCACAACCGCATTCCCCGGCGCAGACGAGCCACCAGAGATCATGCGTATTCCGATTGCTCTCGACGGTGTGGCAATCGTTGTGAATGCCAGCAACGACATCGCAGAATCGGCCCAAGGGCTTACCATTGCGCAACTGCGGGATGTGTACAGCGGCAGGCTCTTGGATTGGAGCGAGGTTGGTGGTCAGCCGGGCGAGCTGCTGTTGGTGAGCCGGGAAGATGGCAGCGCGACACGCGCCCTTTTTGAAGAACGGGTGATGGACAAGGAAAATGTCGCATTGACAGCGGTGATCATGCCCACCAGCCAGGACGTAGTTGAGTATGTTGCCGGGCATCCCAACGCCATCGGCTACGTGAGCCGGGCATATCTTATGCACGACGGCAAGCTCATCACCAGTCCGCTGCCCAACGAAGAAGGATTAACCGTGCGACTGGTTGCTCTGGAAGGCCTGCTGCCCACCCAGCAAGAAATCGCCACCCAGGAATACTATCTGACCCGCCCCATTTTCCTGTTGCGCCGCACTGCCAACACGGCAAAGCTTCAGCCATTGATCGACTTTATCCTAAGCCCCGTGGGCCAGGAAATTGTCGCTCGCTATCATGTGCGCATCCGCTGATAGTTGCGTTCATTTACGAATTGTGCTAGAGTTTGTATTGTTGTTTTGCAGTAGTGTGTGGCTGGTAGGGTGAGTTTGGTGGTCGGTGGCTGGACTTGTGAAACCGACCTGAATATGCAGGCAGCGGAAGTGGGCTAACCCCCACTTTTCTTGTTGTTATGGATAGCTCTGTTTTGTGCAGACTTCAACAATCGGATAGCAGACAACTGAATAGTTGGAATGAGGAATCAAGAGGATAACGTATGTCAAAAGCACTCATCGCCGGGATCAACCAAGTGGCCTCGGACAAGGGATTGGATCACGAAGTGATATTTGCCGCGATTGAAGCGGCGCTCATTTCGGCCTACAAACGCAACTATGGCTCCGTGGCCGATGTGACCGCCGAGGTCGATCGTTTCACCGGGGACATGAGAGTCTTTGCTGGCAAAGAGGTTGTGGAAGATGTTATTTCTCCCAATACCGAAGTCTTGCTGCCAGAAGCACGCCAACAACGGCCCGATGCCCAATTGGGCGATGTGGTGCCTGTGCTGAGCACACCGGCAAATTTTGGACGGATTGCTGCCCAGACGGCAAAACAGGTGATCCTGCAGCGCATTCGCGAAGCCGAACGGGACACCGTCTACGAGAATTTTATCCACCGGGTAGGCGAGATCATCAACGCCCAGGTGCGCAGTATCGATCTATCGTCTGGCGCGGTCACCGTGCTATTGGGCGACAAGCACGAAAGTATGCTGCCCAGAGAAGAGCAGATCCCCAACGAGCGTCTGCGCCGGGGCGACTATATCCGACTCTACGTAGTCGATGTACACAAAAGCAACCGAGGGCCGGTGATCAAACTAAGCCGCACCCATCGCAATTTGTTGCGTCGCCTGATGGAACAAGAGATTCCAGAGGTGCGCGACGGAACAGTCGAGATCAAAGCGATCTCCCGTGAACCCGGCAACCGCAGCAAAGTGGCCGTGGTTGCCACGGTGGCCGGTGTTGATCCCGTGGGTAGCTGTGTTGGGCTGCGAGGAATGCGCATCCAGAATATCGTCACCGATCTGGCCGGCGAAAAGATCGATGTTGTCGAGTGGAGCAGCGAGCTACGCGCCTACATTGCCAATGCCCTTAGCCCGGCCAAGGTACAAAGCGTTATTTTGGATGAAGAGAATGCCATTAAAACCGCGGTTGTGATTGTGCCTGACCGCCAATTAAGCCTTGCCATCGGCAAAGAAGGGCAAAATGCCCGGCTTGCAGCCAAGTTGACAGGCTGGCGAATCGACATCAAGAGCGAATCGGAAGCCAACGCAGAAGGACTGGACCTGCTGGCCGCAGAGCAAGCCCAACTGGCCGCCAGTGGTCAAGACCTGATGGCGATTGCCGAGCGAATTCTGCGCAACGCCCCCGACACCGAATTTGGCAGTGATGAACGCCTGCGAGAGGCTGCCCTATCCATCCAAGAGAAGGACGCCGAACTGGACAAGCTGGACACCGACCTGGATATCCCCGCGTGGCCGACTGGCGATCTGCCAGCCCTGAACGAAGGATTGCCCGACCGTGTGGACAGCCAGGCAGCCCTGGATGCCTTCGACCGAGCAGCGGCTTCTGTTTCTGCCGAAGAAGTGCAATCCCTGCCCTTTATGGAACCCTTTGACGACGAGGCGATAGACGAGGCGGTAGGCGAAACAGTAGCAGAACCCGCCTTCGAGATGCCAGAACCAGCGATGGAGCTTCTGGATGAGGCGACAGAGCTTGAACTGCCAGAAGAATTTGCGGTTGTGCCAGAAGAACCAGAACAACCCGACGAATTGCCATCGGTTATCACCGTGGAGATGTTGCGCCAGCGGATGGCCGAGCGGCGGGATCAGAATGCGAAGCGCCCCAGTTTCGAAGATATCGAAGTCCCTGCAGAATTGTTGGGCGACTATGATATTGAGGAAGAGTTGGAGGAAGAAGACGAGGACGACGGTAAGCGTGGCCGAGACCGCAAAGGCAAAGCAGCGCCCAAGCCAGCACGCAGCCAGAAGCGGCCCAAGCGGCGCCCCGCAGCATTTGAC
>JAHEML010000594.1:2741-3344 GCA_024643705.1 Caldilineaceae bacterium
AGTCGGATTATAGTTTCCGCTAAACCCGGAGACATTAAGCAAAAGAATCGACGCGTGAAGACAGACGGGTGAAGATAAACCATGGCGAATCAGAGTAAGCAACCCCGACAACGCGCTGTCCCGCAACGGACCTGCATCGCCTGTCGCGAGCAGGCAGGAAAGCGAACCCTGATACGCATTGTCCGCGGCAAAGATGGCGTGGAAGTCGATCACACCGGCAAGCTATCAGGGCGGGGCGCATATCTACACCAGGATCGCTCTTGCTGGGAGAAGGCACTGGGTGCACGTATGATTCAGCGAGCTTTGCGTACTTCGCTGACTCCGGAAGAAAATGAACAACTGGCAAAATTTGCACAGGAATTGCCTGCCAGCGAAAGCGAGATGCCCCCGGCAGTAGTAGATACCCAATAGGGCCTAAGTCATAAGGAGGCTGCTCTGGATCATCGGAGCAGCCTCCTTTGTTGAAAGACAAAAATAGACCGCGGTGCCAACAATATTCACACGATCTGATCATGGTGTGAACAGATCGTGATCGCATCAGATCGACACGCTTTTTCGCTGTTCTATCCATGATCAGGTATACTGAAAGAGGTTTGTGTATAC
>JAHEML010000595.1 GCA_024643705.1 Caldilineaceae bacterium
TCGGTGCGGCTGCCTGTGCTGGTGGATACGATAGTACCGGCGGGGATGTTCACGGTGCGGTTGGTCTGGTTGGTAAAGACCACCTGCCCAACTGCTTTACCCTGGGCTGCTTGCTCCGAGCCGGTGGTGGCAATCGAGCCGGTCAGTTCGATGTATGTTTCCATCAAACGCCCAGGCAACAGGCGTCCCTGGGCATCCACGGCTTCTACGTTGGGGCTGGCTGTCAGGGTGACCGAGGCTTCCACCTGGCGCTGACCGGGCACGAGTGTGACAGTGGCCGCAGGCAGAACGTAGACGGCAAAGGCGGCCAGGATAGCCAACAGGAACCCACCCATCAGCACATAGCCCACCAGTTGAAGCCAAAGAGGATTGGGACGCCGCCAGGCTTCTGCTGCCCGAATGCGCTGTTGGCGGCTGCGATGCAAGCTGGGCCGGGCGTTGATTGCTGTGCGGGCTTTGCCTGTTGCTTCGCCGTTGACCATGCGCCAGGCGGGGGCATCGGGCAGCCCTGCCGCGGGCTGCCGGGGATCGACAGTGGGCAAGGCTGGTGTCATCTGCCAGGTGCGGCCTACAATCCCGGCCTCGTTGCCGTAGACGGGAATCCCCAACTGTTGAGCCGCCTGCCGGGTGGAAAGGTCTCGGGTAACGAGGGCGAGTTGCTGGTTGCGCGCAACCGCCTGCCGCTGGATCAGCCGCAGGCGGGGAATGCTGTTGAGTTCGCCCCAGCCGTTGGGCAGTACAACCGCCACCTGTGCCCCATCCATGCGGGCCAGTCGTCGGCGTACAGCTTCGGCTGTGGCATCTTGTTCGATGCGAAGAATTTCTGTCAAGGAAGTCACCAGATGATCTGCACAGGATAGCCGGAAAACGCGCTGTCGCGGGTGGCTATTGGCACATTTTCGACGAGTGCATGGGCAATCAGCAGACGGTCAAAAGAGTCCCGGTGATGAAAAGGCAACTTCGATACAACAACCAAGTCAGCAACGGAGACGGGAAGAACCTTAAAGCTGTATTTGTTTGCGAGTTCTTCGATCAATTTCTCGAAGAGGATCGTCAGATCGAGCTTGCCCAAACTAACTTTGATAGCAATTTCCCATAAGCTTGCCACACTGAGTAATACCTCAGTTTCCGGATGCTCGATTCGTCTACGGACAGATTCTTTCAGTCGGTTATCGCCAAAAATCATCCACAAGAACGTATGGGTGTCGAGAAGAATGCGCATCACATATACTCAGCAAAATCTTCCACAGGCTCGTCAAAGTCGTCGGCCAAATGAATCAGAAAAGATTTGGCAGCACCAAATACCAATGGGCGCTTTTCCCCATCCACAATGTGGGTCTTGTGCCCCCCATTGGTCGCCTCAATCGCCGAGAGTTTGACAACAGGCAGATTGTTCGAGAGTATGACTACATCCTCACCGGCGATTGCTTTCTGAATAAGTTGCAACACATTTGCTTCAATCTCTTGCATCGTAACTTCAATCATTTGTCGCTCCTTTCCTACAACAGGCCAAAACGCTACCCCTTCAAATTGCGTTCCACCCAGCCGGGGACGATCCCCAGGGCATCGGCCAGCTTTTCCACATCCCGGCCACCGGCCTGGGCCATGTTGGGGCGACCACCACCACCACCGCCCACAATTTGGGCTGCGTCACGCACCAGGTTGCCTGCGTGGATGCCCCGCTTCACCGCATCCTCGGTGGCCGCGGCGATGAGCATGGGCTTGTCGTCGATGACAGCACCCAACACAACCACGCTGCTCCCCAATTTGTCGCGGAACCAGTCGGTCATCTGGCGCAGGGTGTCTACGTTGTCCACGTTGACCCGTTGGGCCAGAACAGCCAGCCCGTTGATCTGTTGGGCTGTGTCCAGGAGGGTCTGGCTCTCCTGGCGGGCCAGTTTGCCCCGCAGTTCGTCGATCTCCTGTTGCAGGCTTCGGTTTTGATCCCGCAGTTGCTCCACCGCGTCGCCCACTTCTTCGGGGCGTACCCGCAGCAGCCCGGCCAAACCGCCCAACACACCCATGCGGCTCTCGATCAATTGTGCCGCACCTCGACCTGTGACAGCTTCGATTCGGCGTACGCCCGCTGCGTTGCTGCCTTCGCTGACAATGCGCAGGCTGCCGATCTCGGCGGTGCTGTCCACGTGGGTTCCGCCGCAGAGTTCCTTGCTGTAATCCTCGCCCGCCTCTGGGTCGCCAATGGAGACAATGCGCACGATGTCGCCATATTTTTCGCCAAAGAGCGCCATCGCGCCCTCGGCTTTGGCCTGTTCCAGCCCTGTCCAGCGGTCACCCACCAACAGGTTGGCGAGAATGGCTTCGTTGGCTGCCCGTTCGATGTCGGCCAGTTCGCTATGGCTGATGGCCGTGGTGTGGGTAAAGTCGAAGCGCAGACGATCCGGCGCCACCAGGGAACCGGCCTGATGGACGTGATCCCCCAGGCGGGCGCGCAGCTCTTTGTGGAGAACGTGGGTGGCTGTGTGATTGCGCATGATGTCCCAGCGCCGTTCCACGTCGATGACGGCGTAGGCAGGATCGCCCACTTTCACTGTGCCGCTGACCACTTGTCCCGCATGGACAACCAGCCCCGAGATGGGGCGCCGGGTGTCGTCCACCCGCACCGCCCAGACAGGCTCGTCCATGTCTTCCGGGAAGTAGTAGATGTCGCCGCTGTCGCTGACCTGGCCGCCGCTTTCCACATAGAAGGGGGTTTGGGGCAGGACAATTTCCACCCGCTGGCCCACATTGGCCGCGGCGGCGCTGGCTCCATCCACCACCAGCCCAATAACTTTTGTGTCTATGTCCGCCGCACTCTCGTAGATAAGAGACTTGACGCCTTTTTCGTCCAGGCTGCCCGCTTCCTGTAAATGCTGGAGAAGCTGGCCGTAGACTGTCAGGTCGGCAGGGAGATGGGCGATGGCGTCGGCTTTGGACTTTTCCCGGTCTAGCTGACGCGCGGTCTGAAAGCCGGCTTCGTCTACGCTGAAGCCGTGTTCCTGGGCCACGTCCCGGGTGATGTCTACGGGGAAGCCATAGGTGCCCCACAAGCGGAATGCTTCGTCGCCAGGGATAGTGGTCTCGCCTTCATCCTTCAGCCGTTCGATCAACTCTTCCAACAGGGCCAAGCCGGTGTTGAGAGTACGCTGAAAGCGCTCCTCTTCGGCGGTGACGGCCTGGAGAATGAAACTCTGTTTGGCGGGCAGATCGGTGTAGTGTTCCCCATATTCGGCGATGACAGCCATGCAGACCGCGGCCAGGAAGGGTTTCTCGAAGCCGATGCGTTTGCCAAAGCGGGCCGCGCGGCGCAGGATCATACGCAACACGTAGTTGCGGCCTTCGTTG
>JAHEML010000596.1 GCA_024643705.1 Caldilineaceae bacterium
GTTCCAAATAACCACCCATCTGGATAAAGCGCCAGCCTTCATCGTGCATCATGGTGGAGCCTGTTAGCCCCTGAAAAAGATTGGTGTTGTTCTCCACCTCGCGAAAGAAGTAGTGGGGCTGGTCGTTCCACACCTGGTCAAAACTGCGTTGATTCAGGTTGAGATAAATGCGGTTGATCTGTTCCCACATCTCCGAGCTAAGTTGCTCGCGAATTTGGCGGGCGTTTTCCCTGGCAGTCGAGATGCACGAAACCAACGAGTTGCTATTTGCCCGATCGAAGGTTAGCCCGCGAATCGCCTCGTAATCGTTGGCTACATGAATCTGCCCATTGTCGTCGATGGGTGCAGGAATGTTTAGGGCGTTGTACAACCGTTGCCAGTGGCGTTCGGCTGCGCCGGGTGACTGACCCACCATGGTGTTCAGGTGTACGTTGATCAGTCGGGCCGAGTGTTCGGCTCGTTCCAGATAGCGGCTCATCCAGTAAAGACTGTCCGCAGCGCGTGATAACATCGGCTATTCCTCCAAAACCCAAGTGTCTTTGCTGCCGCCACCCTGGGATGAATTGACCACCAGGGAACCCCGGCGCAGGGCCACCCGGGAGAGGCCACCGGGCACGATGATAGTCTCATCCGGCGAGCCCCCATAGAGAACGTAGGGGCGCAGGTCAACGTGGCGCGGCTCCACATTGCCCTCGATAAAGCAGGGGGCGCGGGAAAGACCGAGGGTGGGTTGGGCAATATAGTTACGGGGCTTGGCGATGATCTGTGCCCGAAACTGTTCCCGTTGGGCGGCGGTGCTGTGGGGGCCAACCAGCATTCCGTAGCCCCCCGATTCGCCCACCGCCTTCACGACCAGCTCTTCCAAATGGTCGATCACATACTTCAGTTGTTGCCGGTCTTCGCATAGATACGTCTCGATGTTGTCAAGAATCGGCTCTTCGCCCAGGTAGTAGCGAATGATGGCAGGCACGTAGGCGTAGACGGCTTTGTCGTCGGCCACCCCTGTGCCCAGGGCATTGGCAAGAGCCACATTGCCCATGCGGTAGGCGTTAAAAATGCCAGGCACACCCAACGCAGAATCGGGGCGGAAAGCGAGGGGATCGATAAAGTCGTCGTCGATACGCCGGTAGATCACATCCACCCGGCGCAGGCCACCGGTGGTGCGCATATAAACAACCCCGTCGTGGACAGCCAGGTCGCGCCCTTCGACTAGTTCGATACCCATCTGCCGGGCCAGAAATGTATGTTCGTAGTAGGCCGAGTTGTAGACGCCAGGGGTGAGCAGGGCGATGGTCGGTTCTGGGTTGCCGTGGGGTGCAAGTTTGCGCAGGGTGGAGAGCAACGCCTGCCCATAGTGATCGATGGGTTGAACGCCATAGCCGCCAAAGAGACCAGGGAAGGTTCGTTTCATCACTTGCCGGTTTGCCAGCATGTACGATACACCGCTGGGAACCCGCAGGTTGTCTTCCAGCACGGCAAAGCTGCCATTGGGCAGGCGCACCAGGTCGGACCCGACGACACAGGTGTAAATGTCGTTGGGTGTGCGCAGCCCGCGCATTTCCCGGCGAAAGTGTTGGCAAGAGTAGATAAGCTCGTGGGGCACAATGCCATCGCTCAGAATGCGCCCCTCGTGGTAAATGTCTTTGAGAAAGAGGTTGAGGGCGTAGATACGCTGTTTTAGCCCTTGCTCGATGATCGCCCATTCGGGTGCGGTGATGATCCGGGGCAAGAGATCGTAGGGGAAGATGCGCTCTGTTCCTGCATCGTTGCCATACACCGTAAAGGTGATTCCCTGATTCAAGAAGGCCATGTCAGCGGCAGCCTGACGACGGCCAAGTTCTTCTTTGGGCAGCTCTAGCAGGCGGTGAAAAAGGGGCTGGTAGGCCATGCGTGGCGAGCCGGTTTCGTCGAACATTTCGTCCATAAACTGCTTGTCCAGGGAGTAATTTGCGTATGGCTCCTGGAGGTTACCGAGGGTTAAAGTAGAGTCTGTTGCCATGCATTGGCCTTTGGTTCGGGAGACCGCGCCTTGCCAGCCAGGACAGCAAAATCATAGCTGACCCCTAGCAGGATGGGTCTAAGTCGATTGTGTGGTTGGGCTTTCGTAGCTCAGCCGGGGAATGTGGATTCATTCTACAGAAGAAGCTGCGAAGACGCAATTTTTTCTGTGTTGCTGTCAGCAGCCCGGGGCCTGACCCGTAAGGCGAGCCACGATACGGGCAAACCAGCCACAATGCTTGGGCGCCGATGTTGTGGGTTTGTTTGCGGGGGACGAGGCGTCACCATCGACAGGCGTCCAATAGGATGAGAGTTTGAGGGCAAAGAGAGGGTCGCCGCCCAGCACTTCCCGGTCACCCACAACCAGGGTGTAGCGCCCGATCTGCGCGTCCGCCGACCAGACGACCAAGGTGTAGCGTCCATCGGCAGGGAGTGTGATCTTGTCTTGTTGGCGACGCCAATAGCTGGTGCGGCTGAATGGTTCGTAAAAGGTTGTCGCGCTGGCGGGTTGAAACAGAGCAAGACCAAGCGTGTCGGTCAGCAGTGCCTGGCTCTGGCTGTCGGGCAGAGCAGTGCTGGATTGGCTGGGCAGGCCCGGACCAATGAGGGCGATGACGGGTGCGAATTCATCTTGCCCTTCGATTTGGGGAATTGTGAGGCCGATTTGCACCCCAGTACCCGCGACACCATCAAAGGAAAAATAGTCCACATCGTCGGCTCTATCCAAGGTCGCGTAGAGTGCGGTGGAAATGGTGGGATTGGCGACAGTCATGGGTGTGGCTGGCGTGGTGTCGGTTTCTTCAAAAAAGGGCTGATGGGCATGGGCCTTGGCCGCGGGTAACGTTCCCGCAAGGCCAACCAGCAGGGCAAACCCCAGGCGCAGCAACCATCCTGTCGATGTGTGCCAACTAGGTGTGGCACGAGAGTTGCTCATTCGACGACTACCTCGTTTTCGGCCATTCTTGTACACGCCTCGTTCAGCCAGTCCAACACAGGTTGGCATTCGTCTCCCAGCAAATCAACAGCGGCATCTCGATAGGCAAAAATAAAACGCCTTAAGCCTTCCTGGGGGATATCATGATTGTGCAAGAGCCCCTGAATCCAACCGATCTCATTGTGCATCAAATTGACATCACCCAATTGAAGCGCGGCGTGGAATGATCGGGTCAGATTCAGCCCGGCAACCTCCAACTGGCTGGGCTGCAAATCGCCCCGGTCCATGGTTGCCATAATGCGGGCCTGAATCGCTGTACCCTTTCTCTTGAAATGGGCCAAGCTCTGGGCATAATCAGGCGGATTGGGCCGCATGGGGGGGAGGGGTGGCGCCACGGGTAGTAGGTTGT
>JAHEML010000597.1:0-2834 GCA_024643705.1 Caldilineaceae bacterium
CAGGGGGCGTACATCCCAACCGGTGTGCTGGAATGGGCGGGGAAAGGACGTGATCACTTTATGCGCCCCATAGCCCACAGGCAGTACGAAAAGAAACCAGTAGATCACGGCCCCCAGCACCCAATCCAGCCAGCGCCAGGGAATGGGGCTATAGTAGGCGAAAATGTCCACCCACAGCCAGGCCAGAAAGAGAATAATGGGCGAGGCCAGCAGCCAATAGCCAAGACCGTTGAGAGATGGTGTTGCTTCGATCAGCAGTGCGGGTACTTCCCGTCGAACGGGATTGGTGGTGGTTTCGGTCACTTCTTCTTCCGTTTCTTGCTACTTTTCTTGCTACCTTTGTCAAAGAGCCGCATCCACTCGTCCACTTCCTTCTCGGAAAGGTTGACATGGCTCTCAGCTCCAGCTTCGTGGGTCGCAGCCGCAGCCCCCTTCTTGCGTACCTTTGTCTGCATCCGCTGCACAAACTCATCACTGCGCCAAACTTCTACCTCGGCACCCACAGCAGTCCGGCGCAATTCCGCATCGTTCGAGACAAGAATCAGCCCTTTGCCCGCCTTGTGCAGCCGGTTGCGGATCAAGTCGTCTGCGTCTTGGGGGTTGCGGGCAAAGATCACGGTTACCCCAGCGCCGCTCAAACCAATCGAGCGCCCCCCTGTGATACCATGATCGAATATCACCGTCATGCGGTCTTTGGCCTTGCTGCGCCAGACCCGCAGCCGGGCCACCAGCTTGGCCTCGTCGTCTTCATCGGCCAGGCTGATGTCGGCAATCGCGCCCGAACCGATCAGGTTGTGGCCGTCGATCAGCAACGGCATGAAAAACTCCCTTTGCTCACAAACGCTCTTTGGATTGGGTGTTACGTGTTGCGTATTCCGTCCGCCCGTCGTGCCGCTGCCCCTGTCGCCAGAGCACCCCCACGGGATAACCCACCATCTTTGCCACGTCGCCCACCGCACGGATGATGGGGACGAGCGCGGCGGCCTGTGCCCATTCCAGCCCAGACAGGTGAGCGCCCACCCGCGTCAACCGTTGCCAGGGGTGCAAGCAATAGACAATCAGCCCCGCAACCAGCCCAGCCCATCCCAGCCAACGGGCGAAAAAGCCCCACAGCGCATGGCCCAGCAACGCGGGCAGGGCCACAAAATAGGTAGCGTAGCGAATGGCATGACGTTTGCGCCACAGATCAGCCTTGCCGTCGCCCCGGGCATAGCGATAGTATTGCTTGGCAAAGGCCCCCAGGGACGATCGGGGCCGAAAGTAGACCAGTGCGTCGGGTTGCCAGGCAAAAGCACTTGGCTTGTCTGGCTGCTGGGCGTTGACAGCAAAGTCGAAGAGCAGGTCCTCGCAATAATCCAGCCATTCGGGATAGCCGCCCGCTGCCTGCCACACATCTTTGCGAAAGGCCACCGAGCGGCTGCTGGGCAGAAAGGTGTCCGGGTCGATCTCGTGGGCCAGGGGCAAAACCGTGACCCCCATAGCCGTCTCGAACACATTGGTGGCGTCGGGCAGGAAGAAGCCGGCTACACCAAGGGGGGCATGGGCGGTTTCAAAGGGGAAAATCAGCCGTTCCAACCACTGTGGGTCCAGGCGTACACCTGCATCTGTGGCAGCGATGATAGGGCCACTGGCAGCGGCAATCGCCAGATTGCGTCCCCGGCTGATGTTGGCTCCCACTTCCACCAGCACCTGCAATTGAGGCAGACGATTGGCGTAGGAATGCAGAATTGCCACTGTATCGTCCGAACTGCCTCCGTCACAGATCACCACTTCATCCGGCGGGCGCGACTGGGCCACCAACGAGTCCAATAAGCGGGCGAGGGCTGGACCTTCGTTGTATACAGTTGCGATGACAGAAACCGAGACGTGATTCATGAGTTATGGGTTTCGGGTTACGAATTTCGGGTTGCGATTGGTCAGCACCGACCAATTTGTCTTTCGCTTTTGCCTTTTACCTTCACTCCTCATTGTGCCCCAGAATAGTGCCGCGGGCAATTCCCCAAGGCGGGTCTGCGTACGCTCGTGGATACCTGTGTGGGTGATTCTCCTGCCCATTCGCCATCCATCCCAACAGCCTGCTATAATCAGCAGATGATGAACAACGGACGACTGACAACGGACGACTAACCTGCCACTGCTCGGTTGCCCACACTCGGCGGCTATAGAAAGCCGCCCTACGTTTCTCTGCGCCTCTGCGTCAAACAAGAATTGTTTCTGGATCATAGAACGGACAGCCAATGCCAGTGCGTACATTTGTGGCGGTGGATGTGGAAACCACCGGCCTGCGCCCCCAGCAAGACGCCATCATCGAGATAGGAGCCGTGCGTTTTTGCAACGGAGAAATCGTCGACACCTTCGAGACTTTTGTCGATCCGGGCCGCCCTATCCCCCTCTTCATTCAACAATTGACAAACATTTCCGACAAAGATGTGGCAGGCCAGCCGACCATCGACCGGGTTGTACCGGAGCTTCTCGCCTTTGTAGACAGCCGCGCCCAGGGCGATGTCTTTGGTATTGTCGGCCACAATGTGGGCTTCGATCTGGGGTTTTTGGAAGCATCCGGGATCAATTTTCGCCGCCCCCGGCTGGATACCCACGAGCTGGCGACGATCTTGCTCCCCAACCAGCCAAGCTACAATCTGGGCGAACTGTGCAGCGCACTGGGCATCACCCTGGACGATGCACACCGGGCCAACGCAGATGCCGCGGCTACGGCCCATCTCTTCATGCGCCTGGCCGAACGGCTGGAGGCGTTGCCTCTGCCCATTCTGCAAATTCTGGTGCAGAGCAGCGCAGGCAGCGATTGGGCGTTGCGCTTTCTGTTGGAAGATGCC
>JAHEML010000597.1:2844-3336 GCA_024643705.1 Caldilineaceae bacterium
CCTGACCGACCGCCTTTCCGGTGTCTAGACCGCGCCGCCCATGCGCTGGATTCGGGAATCGGCAACCCAGTCATCGGCCCAAACCGCAACGCCTAATCCGCCAACCCCGGATAATACAACCGCACAGCGGCTCTTTACACCAGAGACCCTCGACGCTGCTTTTGCCGATGATGGCCCCCTTGCCCGCCAGTTGGACGGCCACTTCGAAGCCCGCCGGGGTCAGGTGGAGATGGCGAAATTGGTGCTGGACGCATTCGATACGGGTCGCCACCGGATGATCGAGGCTGGTACAGGCACGGGCAAAAGTATGGCCTATCTCCTACCCGCGGCGCTGTGGGCTACAGTCCACAACCAGCGGGCTGTGATCGCCACCAACACGATTCCGCTGCAAGAGCAATTGCTGGAACAGGAAATTCCCCGGCTCACCACCCTGCTGGCCGAACTAAGTCCGGAACTGCCGCCCCTGCGGGCTGCGCTGCTCAAGGGCCGCCA
>JAHEML010000598.1 GCA_024643705.1 Caldilineaceae bacterium
CCAACTACGGCGCACTGGCCGGAGTTCCCGACGATGTGGTGGTGGAGGTGCCAGCGATTGTCAACGTCAAAGGCATACAGCCCATCCGCGCGGAACCCTTGCCCGAAAAGATCATGTACACCCAAATTCTGCCCGAATGGCTGGACATGGAGCGCGACCTCCTGGCCTATCACACGGGCGACCGTTCACTGCTGCTGTGGAGCGCGTTGCAGGCAGGCCAGACAAATTCCTACGATCAGGCGACCGCTGCCTTCGAGGATCTGATGGCCATGGCCGGCAACGAAGTATCTGACAACCATTATCAGTGGGCCATGGGGCAGGAGATGTTGCTGGAAAAAGTGAAGAAGTAGGCGAAGGGATGCTCTGATGCAGGGGTGATGCAGTTCCCATCATCTCTGCATCAGACCGAAACGGAAGGAAAGACCCATTGGAAACCATGTTCGCAATTCCCACCGGCCACATCGACGACTCCCAATCGATGGAACGGGTCATGGCCGCCCTGCGCGATCTCCACGGCCCGACTTACGATTTTGCCTTGCATCGCTGGCACGGGACCATCACCTTTGGCTCGTCGCCGGGACGGACACGCCACTTCTTTGTGGTGGAAGCAGATCAGGCCTGCCGGGTTTGGGACAACCTGGCAGGCCTGCCCAGCCCGCTCTGGTCGGGGGATCTATTCTGTGTGGCCGCCGGAGACGAGCCGCTCCGGGTGGAGGGCGATGGGGTGGCCTTTGAAGTCAGCACAGAAGCCACCGACTATCCCGCGCCCCGGGTCGTCCATCTGCGCGACCTGGTTGATTTCCCCGGCGGCTGTGCGGCCTATCCTGGCGCGTTTCGGCGCGAAGCACTGCCCCCTGTTCGCCCTACGGCAGACAGCGCGGATCGACGTGGCGTCAACCGGGTCAACGAGCACACCCTGGACATGCGCATAGACCGCACACCCCCGCCCATCCGCCACCACCACGGGCCTGTGGTGATCGGACCAGTGACTGTTGGCCCCGGCAACACGGTCAATCACTCGGAGACGGCGATTGTCCTGCCTCGTTCTCGTTATGGCTTGCCCGAAGTGGACAAACCGGATCAGGGACATGTTGTCATGTACACGGATCCAGCGGGCGATCCATCAGCGCAGGAGATCATCCCCGTGCGCCCTGGTTCATTCGTTGTCACCCCGGCCAGCAGCGAAATCGTCATGGGCCACGCTTTCGAGAACGCCTTTGCCATGCTAATCGCCATTCCCGGCTTCGTTGCTCCCTATCATATGCTGACATGAAAATTGAACGCGGATGACGCTGATTGGGCGGATGACCGCAGATAAAATCAGCGGACTCTGCGTTCATCAGCGACCAAATTCCTCTGGGCTATCCGTTTGTGGCTATTCTATCGACCCAGATCCCTGTTCTTTCATTTCATTCGCCCCTGTCCGCCTGAACCGTGTTCTATCTTCCGAGGATTTTTCCTGTGTCCTTTGTTTCCCGTTTTATCGTCCGCCCTTTGCGTATTGTTGGCGGGCTGACGATTCTGACACTCAAACGGCTACGCAGCCAGCCGGGTTTGGCCCTGCTGGCTCTTTTCCAGATCATCCTCGCCATCGGCCTGCTCACGAGCGCTGGCTTCTTTGCCCAGGCTGTCGATCGGGTAATCCTCCAGCAGGAACTGGACGCGCTGAGCAGTGTGACAGGCCGCCCACCCTTTTCCACACGTGTCTACTACTTTCCCTCGTCTCGCAAACCTATGGACGTGGCCGCTGCCGAAGCCGCGGGCCGTAGCATTGCCGATACACTCTCCTCGGAGATCGGGCTGCCCATTGGTCAATCGATTGTGCAGGTAGAGAGCGGCAACATGATGCTCCTGCCGCCTCCCAACGATACCCGCTATAGCAGCACGAGCAGCTTTCTGGCAACCACCAATCTGATCTATATCGCGGATGTGGGAACGCGGATGGAGATTCTGGCGGGTGATCCCCTGGAAGATGATGGGCGATCCGGCCCGGATGCCCTGGATGTCTGGATGCATCGGTCGATGGCGACCGCATTGGGGCTGGACGTGGGCGAGCTGTTCGCCGTTGCACCAACTGTCAACCAGCCTCCCACCCCGATCCGGGTGGGAGGCTTCTGGCAGGCCGCCGACCCCAACGACGCCTACTGGTTTCGCAATCCAGACACAACGTTGAAAGATGCGCTGCTGGTGCGTCGCCAGGATTATGTGGATCGCATTCAACCGTTGATCAGCGGCGGTTCCCGTTTTGCCAGTTGGCAGATTGCACTGGACGACAGCCGCCTCAACCCCGCTTTGGCCCGGGACTATGCCGAAGGCTTCGAGCGGGGCATGGCGATTGTGGACAAATATGTGCCCGGGGCCAAACTGGATGTTTCTGCGCTGGATTCGTTGAAAGAATTTGTCGGGCGCAAGACAGCGTTGACGGTGCTGCTGCTCGGTTTCAATATCCCCGCACTGGGTTTTCTGCTCTACTTTCTGATTCTCATCTCCGCGATCATTGCCCGCTCGCAACAGCGCGAAACATCGCTGATGGTCAGCCGGGGCGCGCGGGTGGTGGATGTGCTGGGGCTGGTGGCTGTGGAGGAATTCCTGCTCTTTCTCATCGGCACGCCATTGGGTGTTGCCTGCGGAATGGGGCTGGCCTGGGGCATGGGGTACACTGATAGCTTCCTCACCTTCGTCCCCCGCCCGTTGCTGCCCGTCTCTCTGCTGGGCATCAATTTTGGGCTGATCGGCGTTGGTCTGGGTGTCTCGCTGCTGGCGCGGCTGCTCCCAGCCTGGCGTTCCACCCGCAAGAGCATCGTGGCTTACGAATCCAGCTACGGCCGACCCCAAGAATCGCCCTTTTGGCGGCGGGCCTTTCTCGACTTTGTGCTGATTGTGCCCACCGCCTACGCTTATCAACAGTTGAACAACCGGGGTGCGTTGGCTCTGATTGCCCAAAACAGCACGGACGAGCTCTTTCAAGATCCGTTGCTCCTGCTTGTGCCCGCGCTCTTTATCTTCACTGCCTCGTTGCTGATCATGCGCTTTTTCCCTCTACTGATGAATCTGTTGGATGCCATTGCCAGCAGCCTGCCCTGGACTGCGCCCCATCTGGCTTTGCGCCAGTTGGGACGCCACAGCCACAGCTATATCAACCCCTTGCTGTTGGTGGTCACCTGCCTGGGGCTGGGCATCTACACCCATTCCATGGCTGCCAGTCTGGATCAATGGCTAACGGATCGGGTCTACTATCAGGTAGGCTCCGATATCTCCTTTACGCCTTATAGCGAGAGCGCGGCGGACAGCTTGGGCGCGGAGTGGATTCCCCAGGTTTCTGCCTTCAACGAGATA
>JAHEML010000599.1 GCA_024643705.1 Caldilineaceae bacterium
ACGGATCAAGGCGATGTGGCGATCGATGTGCCGGGGTTGAGCAATTGGCTGACATGGCTGCGCAATGCCCAGAATAACTCGGCCTTTGTGATGAGCACCAACCAGGATGGATTGCGCAACCTCTTTGCCGCAGGAGAATTGACCTACCTGGTTGACGATTCGGACGCGGTGGATTGGCTGGCTACGACCATGCAAAAAGGCACGTGGGGTGTGCGCCTTTTGCCAGCGGGTCCTGGTGGCAATGCAACCCCTTTGCTGCATACAAACGCTCTCTTTTTCAGCCCAGCTTCGTCCCAACGACAACAGCAGGCAGCCAATTCGTTGGCACTCTTCCTGACCAGCAAAGAGCAGCAAACACTACTCATGCGTAGAGCCGGTCTGTTCCCCACCCATCAGGATGTACGCATCAACGCTCGCTTGAACCCGGAGATTTCCGCCTTTTCTGCACAGGCCAAAACAGCCATCCCTTGGACAAGCGCTCCCCAGCTAACGTGGCTGCTCCAAGCGGGCGACGAGACCTACGTTCAAGTTTTGGAAGGTGTGATGCCCCCCAGCGAAGCCGCGGCCGACTTGGCCCAGCGATTTGACGAACAGAGCCAACAACCCTAAATATGGACGTACCTTGCCCCCCTACTGACACGGAAAACAATGGAGACCACAATTCTTGAAAGGCTAAGCGAACAGTGGGCCTTGCTCTTGATCATTCTCGAGCGGCCTGTGGTGCAGCGCCAGCTATTGGCTCTGCTTGTTCTCGCGTTGGGGGCCGAAGGGCTAGCCCGCATCTTTTCGACCTATTCGAAAATGTTCACCCAGCGTGCCAGCAAAAAAGATGGAGCTACGCAGCCCGCGCCCGGCAGCTTTGCCCAATGGGTTCGCGCATTGGAGCATACATGGTCGCCCATTCTGGCCGTTGCCGTGGGCCAAGGGATAGTCGCCTACTTTGCCAGAAACAACTGGTCTACCGGTCTGCTGCGCGAAGGACTCATCTTCTTCTGGCTGCTGTTGACCTACCGGCTTGTGGTCACCCTGCTCTATGCCTGGCGCGATGAGGATGAGGCCCGCTCTGTCCACCGCCGGGTGCTGGGGCCGCTCTTTGTCTTCCTGCTCATCCTGGGCTTGCAACGGGCCATTGTCGGCATCATCGACTTCAGCAACGCCCAGCTTTTTTCCCTGTCGGGAAATGGGGTGGTTGTTGGCGCAGTCTACCGCGCGGCCTTCATCCTCTACGCTTTCCTGGCTGGGGGCTGGTTGTTGCAACACGTGTTGACCAATTATGTACTGCCCCGCTCTGGGGCAGACCCAGGGTTGAGCAATACTATCCGCACCATCAGCCAATATGTGATCGTGAGTGCAGGCATCCTGGCCGCCCTCGGTTCCCTGGGGATCGATCTCTCGAACCTGGCGATTATCGGTGCGGGGCTGTCGGTAGGTATTGGCTTTGGCTTGCAGGAGTTGGTGGCGAATTTCATCAGCGGTATCTTATTGCTCTTCGAACAATCTATCCGCCCTGGCGATGTAGTCGAAATCAACAATCGGGTGGGTCGGGTTGAAAAATTGCGCATTCGCTCTACGACTGTGCGCACCAACGACAACGTGGAAGTCATCGTCCCCAACCAGGCTCTGCTTACCGCATCGGTGACCACGTACACCCACTCCGACAGGTCGGTGCGCATCCATGTGCCTGTGGGCGTGAGCTACAGCAGCGATCCCGCCGAAGTGCGCCAGGTGTTGCTCGGCGCGGCCCGGCGTCATGGGCTTGTGCGCGAAAACCCCGCCCCCATTGTCTTCTTCGAGGGGTATGGCGCTTCAAGCATCGACTTCAGCCTGGCTGTCTGGATCGACAATTTTATGAATATGCGCCGTGTATCCAGCGATCTGCGTTTCATCATCTGGGAGGAGCTGGCAAAACGCGACATCGAAATCCCCTTCCCCCAGCAAGACATCCACCTGCGCAGCGGTTTCCCCTGGGAGAAGCTGATCCCACCTGAAAAAACCAACCCGCCAGAGAGTTGATCCCCATAGACTGCAAAATCAAGAAAAGGGTCCCGCGCTGGGTGCGTGGGACCCTTTTCTTATATGTATTAGGCTGAATACCTCGTTAAAACAAGCCTTATAGAATATCGTAGGCGCTGCTTGTAGCAGCGTAAGTATCAAGCGCCCATTCTTTTCGCGAGAGTCGACGGCATCTCTGCCCGTTGTGCGGTTAAAAACCGCACCTACAAAATAGGTTTTACGGTAAACTTAATGCAGGATCGATACCGAAAGCCTATCCCCTCTCGCCGAACTGGGCTTCCACCACAGCCATGGTCGCCACATTTACAATGTCGATGACCTCTGCCCCCGTCTCCAACACCTGAATTGGCTGGCCCATGCCCACCAGAATCGGGCCGATTGTCTCTGCACCACCCAAGCGGTTGAGCAGCTTGTAGGCGGTGTTGGCCGACGCCAGATCGGGGAAAACGAGGACATTGGCGTCGCTCACGGCGCTGAAAGGGAAGTTCTGGGCCATGCGTTCGGGCAACACAGCCACGTCGGCCTGCATCTCGCCATCCACGCTCAAGTCGGGTCGGCGAGACTTGACAATCTCGGTAGCCTGACGCACCTTGTCCGAAAAGGGGTGGCGGGTACTGCCAAAGTTGGAGAAGCTAAGCATGGCGATCCGGGGTTGTACATCGAACTGCACAGCCACATCTGCGGCGTTGATCGCGATTGTGGCAAGGGTCTCCGCGTCCGGGTCGATATTGACAGTCGCATCGGAGAAGAAGTATGGCTTGCCCTGCACCAACATCAGATAGACGCCGCTGACCACCCCCCGATCGGCCTGGGAGCCGACAACCTGCAGGGCCGGGCGCAACACTTCGGGATAGTTATACGTCAGGCCGGAGACAAAGGCGTCCGCGTCGCCTTCCTCGACCATCATGGGGCCAAAATAGTTGGGCTGGCGCAGAATGTCGCGGGCCAGTGAAGGGGTGACACCTCGACGCTGTCGGCTTCGGTGGAACTTATCGGCATAGCCCATCCGCTTGTCGCTCTCGTTGGGGTCGATCACGGATGGCGAAAAGCCCACAGCCAACTCGGCGCATAACTTCTGCACCACCGCGGGCCGCCCCAGCAAAATTGGGATCGCAATACCCTGGGTGGTCAAGGCGTGGGCTGCCCGGATCACTTTTGCTTGCTCGCCTTCGGCAAAAACCACCCGTTTGGGGTTGGCTTTGGCCTTAGCTTGCATGGATCGCATTATCTGATAACCTGCGCCGATACGGGCAGCCAGCTCATCCATGTAGTAATCCAGGTCGATCCGCTTGCGGGCAACACCGGTTTCCATA
>JAHEML010000600.1 GCA_024643705.1 Caldilineaceae bacterium
GAACGGTAGAGGGCTTGGGCCAGCCGCGGCCCCCAGCGCGATCGATTGACCAGTTTGGTGAGCAGTGGCAGTTGGCGTTTGGGGCGGTCATAGAATTCGCTGAAATCGGAAACTTCGCCGTATTCTTGCAGCCGTTCGTCGATGGGATCGGTGCGATCCAGCAGACGCGAAAGGGCTATGGCAAAGAAGAAGACAGCCAGACCGATCAGTATGCCAAATGTAAGAGGTGAAACCATGGCTACTTGCTCCCGTCGAACGGATCGGGCTTATTGCCGCGGAACATGCCTCCAAACAGGCGCCGTAGAGGCCCCTGCCGCTGGTCGTTGTTGTATGGATTGCTCTGACGACCGTGTCTGTTCGGGAGACCGTTGCTGTTCGGCGATGATCTTTCCAGGTCGGCGGTCAACTGGCGAGCCAATTCGGTGATAGAACGGCCCACGGCGCTGCGTGGATGGCTGAGCATCAGCGGCACGCCCCGATTGACGCTGTGGGTGACCAGCCCCTGGTCGTCGGGTACGGTGTGGCGCACCTGAATCTTGAGTCGATTTTCGATAGCACTGCGGCTGATACCACCATTGATGGTGGCCCGGTTGAGTACAACCCATATCTTTTCGTCCGAGTAGCTGCGCTCACGCATCAGATCGAGCATGATGCGCGTGTTGCGCAGCCCGACCATTTCGGGCAACACATTCAGCACAATGCGGTCGGCCGCATCCAGGAAGGTAAACATACTTTCGTCCTGGGGCAGCCCTGTATCCACTACTGTCCAGGCAAAGGTACGCTTGAGCTGGGACATGAGCTGCTGTATCTGGGGTATGGGGATTGGCTCGAGCAGATCGCCGGGCGGCGGTGCCAACAGAACACGGATGCCGGATGAATGGGTTGCCAGGACGCTGGTCATCAGATCTTGATCGAACTGAGCCAGGCGGGGCAGCACATCGAGCATGTCGGCTTCGCTATGGACGTTGAGGGCTACGTCCAGGGCCGGTGCAGCAAAATCGGCATCGACCATAACCAGGGGCTGACGGGTGCGGTGGTGTAGGGCGATGGCTGAATTGATGGCCAGGGTGGTGCGGCCAGTGCCACCCTTGGGCGCACACCAAGCCAAAATACGGCCAGTTTGCTGGGCAGCAGGCTGGTCGCGCCGGGTGATTGTCTCATCGTTGCTCTGGCCCAACACCTGGCGCAGGGTTTCGGTCAGCTCGATGGCCGTAATCGGTTTGGTGACAAAGGCACGGGCCCCGGCCAGCATGCTGGCCCGGGCAAGAGACATCTGGTCGGCACCGACCAGGGCAATGAGTGCTGTGTTTGGTGTCTGGGCTACCAATTCGCGGATTAGCTGTGTCGAAGCAGACCCACCCAGACTGTTATCGATCAGGATAACATGGGGCAACAGATCTTGGGTGCGCACAGCAGCCAGCTCGGGCTGGGATGCCCAAAAGAGGCGGTGGTTGCCCATCCGCTCGGTCAAGGCGTTGACCACTGTATTGTGCCCTGCTTCGTCACCGCCGACGAGCAGAATACGCAGGGTTTCGCCGGAAAGATATCCTGCCAAAAAAACCTCCCGCCCAGTTCCAACTCTCAAGGTAGTTGAAGAGTTGGAATCCAAAAAAGAGAGGAACGTCTAACCAATACGTTCTCCCTCGATGATTGTGCCCTATTCAAAAGATGTCTATGCTGAATGCGATGAAGGTACGATGAAGTGGTGGAGGCAAGGTCATCGACTGCTTGCTCGGTTTCTCGAGGGCAACAATCTCAATGACGCCAGGAGAAGCAGAGGGGAAACATTCGAAAAATTCGGCATTGATGCGTCGTGCAATCCTCTAGCGAGGAATATTCCAGCCATTGACGATATATTCCTCATCCACCGGCACAACGTCGAATTGCTCGTCGTCATCCGGAGCACGCAACACCAGGTCGATTTTGGCCTCCATATCCAGCATCTGTTTGAGTACGAGCACATCCTGCGGATCCAGGGTGAGCAACAGAGCACGTGGATCTGTGGGTGATGTCGCACCCTCAGGAACCGTACCCCCAATCATAGCCGAAAGGGAGACATTCTGCAAAAGGTTAAAAGTCATCTTCTCGGCCTTGCTGCCGCCAGCACCTGTGAAATCGAAGGAAAAAATCAAGTCCACATGATCACCAGGTTTGAGTACGCCAATGTTGCTCATGAGATCGCTGGGCGGGATGGCAAAGAGAACTTGCCCTGTTTCCAGGATCAGGGCAGTGCGCCCGTT
Source organism: Caldilineaceae bacterium (assembly GCA_024643705.1). Classification (GTDB taxonomy): domain Bacteria; phylum Chloroflexota; class Anaerolineae; order Caldilineales; family Caldilineaceae; genus JACQGT01. Next base: position 2,241 of record JAHEML010000600.1, read on the forward strand.
GCCGGTAATGTAGTTGGGATCGGCCAGCCGTTGCGTCAGGATTACTTCGCCAGGGAAGAGATCGACCATGGTAATCTTGCCTTCGGCCTCTTCAAACGAAGTCAGGGCACCTTCGGGCACGGTTGCAACTGGCACGTCGCGCAATTCCATCATTTCGGCATTCAGGGTCGTACGCACGCCGATAGGGGTGAGCGCCACCACAACCGATGTGGTTGTAACCGGCTGGGCCACACCTGCGCCAACAGTTGACTGCACAGCCGGCGTAGCCCGGGAGAGAATGGAAAAGGCAACAAAGCCGGCCACAATGGCCACGACGAGCCCGGCGATCACCCACAGCAATCCGCGTAATTGGGGCATACAATCAACTCACTCTCGGTTCATGGTGGCTCGAGCACGCAACACCAGATTACCACTGCTACCCATCAGGGCCGCCACAGGGGTCAACCAGGTTGTGGTATAGGTCACGCTCACCCGCACTGTGTTCGGATTGGAGCCGATCACCACCTGCACACCCAGATTGGCCGGGTTGCTGTTGGCGCCATAGGCCCTGGCACGGGTAATGGTCTCGATATCAGTGGTGGTTGCGTGGGGCATAATGCCCGCCCGTGCGCCCTCGCGGGCGGCATTGGCAATGGTATTGTAGGACAGAAACAAAACGCCGAACTCGATGATGCCAAACATCAGCAGCAGCAAGAGCGGCAGGATCAATGCATATTCAACAATGTCTTGTCCCGCTTCGGGGGCCGGGCGGAGTTTTGTTTTCACAAGCACTCAATCGCACAACTCTTCTTACGCCATGCCGAAAAATTTGGAACGGGTTTTTCGGCATGGCGTAAGAAGAGCATTACTACAGATTGGTTAATTGAAGGCGGCGGTAATTCTACTGGCAACATTTGAGAACGCACTTCCAACCGCACCACCAGCCAAAGCGATGGCGACAACTGCTACAATGGAGATCAGCGCGACGAGCAGAGCATACTCGATCAGGTCCTGGCCATCTTCGTTGTTCTGAAGCAGGGTGGGTAGGTTGAGCAGATAAACATAGAGCTTGGTCATGATGTTAACTCTCCTGATGAATTT
>JAHEML010000601.1 GCA_024643705.1 Caldilineaceae bacterium
CTGCGCCTGCAACTTTGTGCCTGGTCTGGCCCGCTTTGGCGAAATCTACGATCTGGCCGGTCTGCTTGCCCCCCGCCCTCTGCTGGTGGAGGCGGGAACCCACGACCCCATCTTCCCCATTGCCGCGGTGCAGAACAGCGTGGAGCGCGCGCAGGAGGTCTACAGCGTCTTTGGCGTGGGGCCGGTAGAGACGGACTATTTCGAGGGGCGTCATCGCATCAGTGGGCGGCTGGCCTATGATTTTTTGGCTGAGAAGTTGAACGTAACGCGTTGACGGTGCAATGATTCGATTTACCTGCTATACTTTGGAGGGATTCTTGGCATTCGTATGCTGGGTCAATAGCGGAGAGGCAGGTGCGGGATGAAAGAATGGAATGGATTGGATGCTGTTGAGCGTCAGCCAGGTAAAGTGAGCGGTGTGTGGGTCTTCCGTGGGACGCGAGTTCCCGTTGCCGCACTGTTCGAAAATCTGCGCGACGGCGCCACTGTGGATGAATTTCTCGAATGGTTTCCTGGTGTAGAACGTTCTCAGGTGGCGGCTGTACTCGAATTTGAACTTGAATCTCTCGTCACAACCTAAAGATGAACATTTTGTTTGATCAGGGAACACCTGTGCCATTGCGGCGGCAATTGGCAGGCCATACGGTCAAAACAGCATACGAGCAAAACTGGTCGAACCTTTCCAACGGCGACCTACTTAAAGCAGCAGAAGATGCTGGATTTGAACTTCTCCTCACAACTGATCAAAATCTGCGTTATCAACAGAATCTACAACAACGTCGTATCGCAATTATCGTCCTGCGTTCGACTTCTTGGCCCAAAATTCGACTACGAGTTGCTGAGATCCGTAGTGCTAACAATTCAATCCCTCTGGACGGTTATATGGAGATTCCGGTTTGAACCCATAAACGTCAACTGGCACATCTACCAATGAAAACCTTCTGGCAAACCCTCCAAACCCCGCCCGCCGAATTCACCCTCATCCCCTTCTGGTTCTGGAACGACGACCTGGACGCCGCCGAACTCCGCCGCCAGATCGCCGACTTTCAGGCCCACGGCGTGGACGGTTTTCTCATCCACCCTCGGGTCGGCCTGCCCCGAAAGCTGGGCTGGATGTCGGACGAACTTCTCCACTTTTACGACATCGCCATCGACGAAGCCGCACGCCGGGGTATGCAGGTCTTTCTCTACGACGAAGGCATGTACCCCTCCGGCTCCTCCGCGGGGCAAGTGGTGGCCGAGAACCCAACCTACCAGTGCCGCTGCCTGGCGAAGATCGAACTGGTCGATGGCGAGGAACCTCAACTGACTGACGGTCAAAATCTGGTCGCCGTCGTGGCCCGACACAACGGCCAACGGATCGCCATCATCGACCGCCCCCTGGACGCCTTCATCCGCGGCCTGCATTACACCGGCGAGGGCGATGACGAAAACGCAAAGGCCGAGGACGAGCCACCCGCTGGCGATCTTCTCAACCCCGCCGCGGTCGACTGCTTCATCCGCCTGGTCTACGACAAATTTGCCGCCCGCTACAGCCAGCATCTGGGCAAAACAGTCACCGCTATCTTCACCGACGAACCCAGCCCCCTGGGTCGCCCCCGCGAGCGTGGCATCTGGCCCGGCACAACCGGCATACTGGCCGAGATCAACCGCATATTGGGCTACGACTTCGCCCCCCACCTGCCCGCGCTCTGGTACGACGACGAGCCAGACACAGCCCATCACCGGGCCGAATACACCCGTGCCATCGGCCTGCGCATGGACGAAGTCTGGTACAGCCGCCTTTTCGACTGGTGCAGCCGCCACAACCTGCCCCTCACCGGCCACCCAGCCCAAGCCGACGATCTGGGAGCCGAGCGCTACTTCCATCTCCCCGGCCAGGATTTGGTCTGGCGCTGGGTGCTGCCCGATCATCCCAGTGCGCTGGAAGGCGAACAATCCACCCAAGGCAAGTGTGCTTCATCGGCCATGCTCCACCTGGGGCGCCGCCGCAACATCAATGAATTCTGCGGGGCCTACGGTCACGGCCTGACCTGGGAAGAGATGAACTGGCTGGCCGACTGGTGCTTCATCCGTGGGGCCAACCTCCTCATCCCCCACGCCTTCTACTACTCCGTGCGGGGCATCCGTCGGGACGAACGCCCGCCCGACGTGGGGCCAAACAGCCCCTGGTGGAATCGCTACCCCACCCATGCGGCCCGCTGCAAACGTCTTTCTTGGCTCAACACCGACAGCCACCACATCTGCAACACCGCCATCCTCGGCGCATCGGATCACCTACCCTGGCGCGCGGCCAAAATCCTTTTCGAGCACCAGCGAGACTTCAACTACCTGGAAGAGCGCCACCTGTGGGAAGACGCCCAAGTGGATGCATCGGGTATCCACATCGCCGGGATGCACTACGCCGCGCTCATCCTCGACCAGCCTCCTCACCCCTCGGCGGCCCCTGCCCTCGCTCTCTTAGAAAAAAGCGGGCGGCTAATCCGCCACGACGCCGACACATCCGCATTAGAATTGGTCGCCCGCGTGGACGCACTGGTGTCACCGGACGTAGTCGCGCATCCGCCAGCACCGGGGCTGCGGGTACGCCATGTGCAAAAAGAGGGGCAAGACGTGTGGATGCTCTTCAACGAGCGCAGCGAGCCGCTGACAACCCGCGTGCATGTCACCAGCGCAAACGTGCTTGTGCGTGTTGATCCGGCGAACGGACGGCAAGAAGTTTTTGTGAATACGAGCGAATTGGTGTTGGCGGGGTACGAGTTGACGCTACTGATACGTGCGTAGGCAAACGGAGCAGGGTTCAGCCATTCCCAGCTAAGAGCAGTCTTTCCAGCAGGGCAAATCTGGCGGCAAAGGCGTCTGGGTCCGAGCGCAGACTGAAGGTTGCCATTTGGGGTAAAATAGTGGCGAAGTGGGCGCGCAATTGTGACAGATCGATGAGATTCCGGTCGAGCATCGCCGCAACATCGGCAAAATCTTTCTCATTCCCCCGGTGAATTTTGCTCAAAGCCATGGAGTAGAAATCGAAGTGGAAAACATCCAACGAGCCGTAGCGACTAATAAAACGATGGCGCTTGGCATAACCTGGCGGCAGGGGGATAAACTGCTCTGGGGAAGCTTATTCTACGGGCATCTGCAATTGGCGGCTGACCTGGCGCAAACAACGGACAAATTCGCCGTAGTTTTCCGGGGCCGTTTCGATCTTAATGTCGATATCCAGCGTGCTGGTCTTGCTGGCGGCCAGCAACAGAGAAGAACCACCCACCAAATAGAGCCGTCCACTGCGTCGATAGCAGCCCGCCAACTGGTTCA
>JAHEML010000602.1 GCA_024643705.1 Caldilineaceae bacterium
AGCTTGGCGGAAATTGAAGCAGACCTGGCCCGGCTGCATCACCCAGGGAACGTAGCACATCCAGAAAGGCCAAAGTCTCCTGTTTGCAATCCACCAAACGGCGCTCATGGGTGATCAGACGGGGTGCTTTCAGGCTAAAGGTGAAGCCAAGCGGCACGCTCTCCACCCATTGCACCAGGGTGGATGGCGCGGGCAGCCCGTAAAAGCTGGTGTTGACCTCAACGCTATTGCATTGGGTCGCATACCAGGCCAACCGCTCCCGGTTGGCAAGACCGTCGGGATAGAAGATGCCTTGCCAATCGGGAAAAGTCCAGGAAGCTGTGCCGAGGGAGAGGAGTGTTGTCATGTGTGCAGAAACGAAATGTGATCGATATCCATTCAGATCAATGTGCAAAACAAACAGTAAATTGTCACCCGCCAGCCTTCCCCACCACACAAAACCCAGGAAAAACACAACCAATTGTGCAACATGCCCACAAAGGTTAAAACTATTTTGTGCAGAATTGGCGACGGCAGAAATGGAGATACAGGGTATTCTGTACACATTGGCTGGGCTGCTTGTGAAACATTGTACATAACAGCCGGTTGAATGCCAAGTCAAATTGTATTGTTCCTGTATCGTTTTAGGTATTATTCTACACACTTTCGAGAAGAAGAGGAGATGGAAATATGGTTGGGTTGCTACGACGCCTTCCGATTGCACGAGGTTCGTGGATGCGGGCTACACCGCTGGCAGTATTATTGGGATTGCTTTTTGTCAAAGTATCTTTTGCCCAAGAAGGAGAACCGGTAACGGCCGAACTGGCCTATTATGCAATCGACAATATGATGTTGCTGGTCGCAACAGTGTTGGTGCTATTCATGCAGGCCGGTTTTGCTTTAGTCGAAGCAGGCTTTAACTCCCGCAAGAACACGGTCAACATTCTGTTCAAGAATACAATGGATCTCTGTTTTGGTTCCATTATTTTCTGGATTGTTGGCTACAACATTATGTATGGCAACGACGTATTTGGTGGCTTTATCGGCTGGAATGGTTTCGGTATCTCCGCCGGGATGGACGCTGCCGAGGCAGGGCCAGGCGTCTTGCACCCCCAGATCGATTGGCTCTTCCAGGCTGCCTTCGCTGCTACTGCTGCCACAATCGTTTCGGGTGCTGTGGCTGGGCGCATGAAAGTCAGTTCGTACCTTGTCTATAGTGTCGTACTCACCGGCCTTGTCTACCCAATCGCAGGCTTCTGGAAATGGGGCGGCGGCTGGCTGGACCAGCTCGGCTTCCACGATTTCGCTGGTTCGCTGATTGTCCATGCGGTTGGTGGTTTTGCAGGTTTGGCCGGTGCGATTGTACTCGGCCCCCGGATTGGTCGTTTCAATGGCAAGCGCAATCCTCTGCCTGCCCATAGCATCACCTTAGCGACATTAGGTGTCTTTATCCTCTGGATTGGCTGGTTTGGCTTCAATCCGGGTAGCCAGTTGGCTTTCTCTGGTACAGCCAATGTGTCTGCCACAATGCTGATTGCTGTGAACACCATGTTGGCAGCCGCTGCCGGTGGCGTCTTCTCCATCCTGCTGGCCTGGTTCACAGAAAAGAAACCCGATCTGGGCTACGGTCTCAATGGCATTCTCGCCGGTCTGGTCGGCATCACTGCCAACGCGGATATGGTAAGCAACACCAGCGCCATCATGATTGGTGGTATCGCCGGTCTGTTAGTGGTGGGCGGCATGTACTTGTTGGAACGCTTGAAGATTGACGACCCAGTGGGTGCATGGCCAGTACATGGGCTGTGCGGTGTATGGGGTGGCGTGGCTGCTGGTATCTTTGGTACGGCCAACCTGGGCGTACAGATTCTCGGCTCTTTGGTCTACCCCCTCTGGTCCTTCGTTCTGCTCTTTGCACTCTTCTCTATAATGAAGGCCATGGGCAGCCTGCGGGTGACCGCCGAAGAAGAAAAGACCGGCCTGGACGTGGTCGAGCACGGCATGGTGGCCTACGCCGGCGACTGATAACGACAATACTTCCTCCTTGGGGTTTGATAGATGTACAAAAGCTGGTCGGGTGCAAAGCATCCGGCCAGCTTTTGGTATTGGCTACCCCCACCAAATGCCCCCGATTTCCGCCACACGTTGATTTTTTCCTGGTTGCTCTCGAATTTGATTGCCGCTATACTTTCTGCGACGGCGAAAATCCATCCCCACCCAAAGGAAGCCAACCATGCCCAATGTACAACACAACGTGATGCGCGCCTATGGCTACGCTCTATTCGAAGCTGCAGGACTACCCGAAGATCAGGCAAAAATCGTCACAGATCACTTGGTAGATGCCAACCTGACCGGCCACGATTCCCATGGCATTATCCGCATTCCCGGCTACATCCGCAGCATTGCGGCTGGCAACATCAAACCCGTTGGGGATCTCAAAATTGTACGCGAGACACCAGCATCTGTTGTCATCGATGGGGAAGGAGGGCAAGGGATTGTCATCTGCACCCGCGCCATGGAAATGGCCGTCGAGAGGGCCAAACATCTAACCTTCGGCGCTGTGGCCGTCCACCAATGCAGCCACATTGGCCGCCTGGGGGCATACCCACCTATTGCCGCCCAGGAGGATTGCATCGGCATCCTGCTTCTCAATGGCGGGGGTCGATTTGCAGCGCCATTCGGCGGCACATCCCGGCGGCTGCCCCCCAACCCCATCTCCATGGCTGTCCCATCCGAGAGCGGTCCAGTGATGATGTTGGATGTCACCACCAGCATGGCAGCAGGTGGCAAAGTGGAGGTCTACTCGGCCCGGGGCCAACAGGTTCCCCCCGGCTGGCTCATCGACGCCGAGGGCAACGAAGTGCGGGACCCGGAACCTTTTCAGGCAGGTGAGATTGCCATGCTCCCGCTGGGTGGTGCATCGGGCCACAAAGGCTATGGGCTGGCAATGATGATCGATGCCATTGCGGGCGGTCTCTCGTGGGCTGGCTGTAGCAATGTGCAGCCCACCCGGGGTGGCAGCGGATTTATTGCCCTGGCAATCAACATCAACAGCTTCATCGACGTAGACGAATATAAGAAAGAGGTCCAAATCCTCATCGATTGGGTCAAATCATCCAAGCTAGCCCCCGGCGCAAAGAAAATCTACTATCCCGGTGAGATCGAAGAGGAACACCGCGCCACGCGTACAGCCGACGGCATCCCCGTGGAAGAGACCACCTGGGAGAGGATTGCCGAAGCCGCAGGCGAGGTAGGCGTGGCCGTTCCCGCAGCATAGATTTTCACAATCGATCAACCAATCCACTAAGACTGAAAGGCCCACCCATGAAC
>JAHEML010000603.1 GCA_024643705.1 Caldilineaceae bacterium
GCTGCCCTTGTCCAGCAGCAATTCCATGCGTTCGCGTGCGGTCATTTTGCCCTTGGCGTGTTGGGCTTCAATGCGTTCTGCGCCGCCACCCATGCGCGCTGCACCCTTGCGCTCGCGCAGTTCCAGAATGCGTGGGTCCGTATTATTCGTGCTCAAATGATTCACCTCAAAATACAAGTTGCGAGTTGCGAGTTGCGAAGCATGCTTCGCCTTGCCGATATTCGTTGTGATCGGTGTCAGTATTTGTAGCGCACGTTAGAAAAAGCCTAGATCGGCGATACCTGTCACCACCAGAATTCCGAAGAGAATCGGCTGGTGGATGACGTAGATGACCAGCGAATGCTTGCCCAGAAATCCCAGTAGATTGAACGGAAAAAAGGCCGAATAGTCGCGCAGGGAAAACTGGCGCAGGCCCTTGGGGTAGAGAGAATTGCCGATAAAGATGCCGATCAACACCACAGAAAACCAGTGGACAAGCGGGAAAAAATCCTGGGGCGCGTAGCCGGGAGGTGTGATTCCCAGCCAAACCCAGGCCGTCGTGTCGGTCGGAATCGTCTTCAAATAGTAACTCAACGGCATCAGAATAGCGACGAAGAGCAAGTTCAGCCAACGAAAACGGAGGAAAGGATAAGATAGGATGATCGATACACCGATCATATGCAGCACACCGAATTCGATGTGCCCCATGCCCATGTAGCGCAACACTGTGCCCATTGCCAGCCCTGTGCCAAAGATAAGCAGCCCCCGCCGGAAGAACTTCCAATAGAGACCCTGGCTGCCGCCTTCTTTCTGGAGCGCCCGGTTGTAGCTGACCGTGAGCGAGATACCCACCAGCAGCACAAAGGATGAGGCGATAGAGCGCTGAAAGTAGAACCAGAAGGGGCTAAAGAGATCGATGTAGACTTCGGCGAAGGACTTTAAGTCCCAGGCGAAGTGGTAAATGACCATGGAGACAATCGCCAATCCCCGCCAAGTGTCGATCTCCCACAGGCGGCGGGTGGACGAAGGGGCAGATTGGGCCGACGAAGATACTCGACGCGAGGTGGCTTTGGTTGCCTGGGCCATATAAGGTGCAACTCCTCAACATTCAACAGTTCGGTTTCAAACTCTTCCGTGCTATAGTCCACAAGGTGCCATAAGGCCACCGTCGTCTAGCCAAAAGAGAGTGCAATTGTCCCGGCAAAGAGACCCATTAGCAAGCAAAAACCGGCAAAAAGGGCAATCAGCAGGGTCAACCCGCAGCCAAAGCCCACATTCATCCCGGTGGCGCGTTCGTCGTACAGCCGGGAAAGAGTCGCCGCTGTGCCGGCAACAGCAGCCATAATCGTCAAGGTAGTCAGCCCTGTGCTCCACGCCACACCCAGGCCAAAGGTCTCGAAACAGAGAAAAAGAACCAAAATGCCAGAGCCAACGCCCACAAAGACACTCAGCAAGATAATGGGCAATGTTGGTGTGGGAGGGGCGTACATAGAAGGATTGCCGATGGCATCGTGCCGGTTGCGTTGCATCACCCAGGCCCACTCCCGGCGCAGCCTGGCCCAAGCAGGCTAATTTTACACGATTGCACCCTATATCACAAGCAAATGAACATTCACACTCTGCGTTCCGTGTTGATTGACAAGCCCTTTGGTCACACGAGTCAACATCATCAAACCGTGCCCAGCACCATGCCTTTGGCCCGTGCTCTGGCCGAAGGCCCAGGTGATCCGTCGGTTGTCTCCGGTACTCTTGTGCTGGCCGACGAGCAGACCGCGGGCCGTGGGCGGCTGGATCGACGCTGGGTGACCCCACCTGGGCGGGCGCTCTTGGTCAGCATTGTTGTCGCTGGCCGGCATCTGCCGGATCGCCCAGCCCAATTACCCCTGATAGCAGGTCTGGCCGTGCTGGACGCGTTACGTACCATCGTCACACCTGACAGGTGTGCGGTGTACGAAAATAGCCCAAGCGAACCAACAGCGCCTACGCACCTGGCAGGTGTGAAAAACGTCGATTTACGCCTTAAATGGCCCAATGATCTGGTGGCTTTCTGGCCGGATGACCCCAAAAAACCGCCTGCAAAAATTGCTGGATTGCTGGCGGAAAGCAGCCTGGGTCACCAGGGAATCCGCTATGCCGTGCTCGGTATTGGCGTCAACGTCAACCAGCGAGCCGACGAACTCCCCCCGCCCCGCCCCGGTGGATTACTGCCTGCCAGTTTGTATACTCTGTTTGGGCATGAATTCGACCGGGAAGAGTTGCTGATCGCCCTTTGTGATTCCCTCACCCACCTGCTTGCCCGCGCCGATCGTCCGAACGCGGCAGAAATCCATGCCCGTTGGCAGGCGAAGCTGGTCAACATAGGGCGCATGGTGATCGTCAATTCTGGGGAGCGTGGGGACGGGCGTTGGCGGGGCCGGGTGGTGGGAACCGATCTGGACGGACGCTTGCTGGTGGAAGATGTTGCCGGGCAGGTGGTGATGGTTGAGGCAGGGGATGTATCGGTTGAGTGGTATCCAGTGGTAAAGTGAAGCCTTGCCCCAAGGGGCTAATTGTTGATCCCGGCTAGCCTGTGTATAATTTCACCTGTTTGTACCACCACGGACAGCCGTGACTCTATTTTCTGAAAGCAACTGCCAATGGGTTTCGTCCACTCCATCGTACTGCCCATCATAGCCCGTCGTCGTGCTGCCTTACTCCTTTTTTCAGCCGTACTCAGCCTGCTGATTGGTCTCTTCTTCAGCCTTGGCACCTCCGGACGGGTCGATGCCCAAATCCCCCCCCTGTCGCCATTGACTGTGGCAACCCCTGGGCCGCAAAACCAAACGCCATCTTCTGTGGCTGGCACACCGTCTCCATTGTCACCACTGTACACCGATGCCATTCCGTTATCGCCTGATCAAGTGCCACCTACGGGTGCTAACATCGTTCTGCAAGAAACCCCATTTCAGCAGCCTTTGGCCCCATTGGGTACGTTGTCCACAGCCCAACCCAGCTTAATCATGGTGGGCTTGCTGCTGGCGGGATTGGGGCTGTTGGTCGTTGTTTTGCTTGTTGCCCGGACCCAGGAGTAGACATCCGTGTCACATTCTTTGCCACGTCACGCGTCCTTACTTCTGGCTGCTATACTCACGCTCTGCTTGCTGGCCTGGCTGGGTACGGATCGAACCCAGGCGGTCGACTTTCCGCAAGAGAATTCTCCCGTCTCCCCCGTCTCGCCGGTTGACCAGCCAACACCCACAGATGTGCCGACTGCTGTCTCGGCCGCGACGGAAATAGAGACAGCCACGCCGATTCCTGGGGATATCCAGGAGCCGCCGACAGAGAT
>JAHEML010000604.1 GCA_024643705.1 Caldilineaceae bacterium
CATCCTGGGGCTTCACCGGCTGGTGGGCATCAGCAACCGCCAGGAAATTGTGGTCGATCCCGGTGACAATCGGCCTCTGGCCTACCTCAACGAATTCAACAACGGGGTGCAGATTGTCCGCATCTGCAATAGTTGCCAGGAGTTGACCCTGGATTTCAAACGGGGTGGTTCCGAAAACTTTGTGGACGAAGACGCTGACCCCAACGCGCCGCCGGAGAGTAAAATCGAGATATCCTACATCCCGTCGGATGGGGCGGGTGATTACGATTCCGGCGCAAACGATACTACCAACGCCAACCCAGATGAGGAGAAGGTACGGGAACTCTACACCGAGCGGGAGACTTTGATGATCCTGCTGGCCGCTTCGGTCTATTCTCTCACCCAATCCATCGCCGGGTTGACCCCCCAGGATGTCTATATGATCGAGCAGGGCAGTGGCGCCTGTCTCTGGCGTGACGATTTCCGCGACAACGAGTTACAGGTCTGTTCCGCTTTTACACCCGGCGTCAGCGATCACGATTTCGAGATTTTTCTGCCATCCAATTTTGTGCGCCGGGGGCAGGGCGTGCTGGATGATTTTGTCGCCAATCCACCCACCGACGAATACAAGCGCCTGATCAAAACCCTGGACGACTTCTCTCTCTTTGTCATGCCCTCCGAGCCGTTCAACTCCGGCATTTTGCTCAACGCGCCGCCCATGAACAAAGAGGGCGACACCGCGGGTGATCTGGGTCTGGGTCGTCAATCTCTGCTCTTGCTCTGGCTGCTCACCACCGGCGACTACATCAAATTCAACGGCGAAGGCACGTCCCTGGCCGGTCGCCTGCCCGTGGATAGCTACGGGCTTGGCCCCAGCCTGGATCGAATTGTGGAGTGCATGGCCCTCAACCGCATCATCACCCGCAACCAGGCCAACGGCAGCGACGAGTGGGATTGCGCCGACCCCGCCCGGCCCATGTTTGCTGGCGAGCCTTCTGGCATTCCCCTGGCCGAGGGCTACGAGTGGGCACGGCTGCAAGAGTACAACGTTTACAAGATGAGCGCGCTCTTGCGGGTGAAGAGCGGCTGCGATTTCACCAACCCCGATGCCCAGCTCGGTACTCCTTTCGAGGACCGAGACAGCGATTCGATCCTGGCCCCCAACGACCCCGACCGTTTCTTCGAGGACAACGAAGCCTTCCGGGACGACTGTAAATCCCAGGTCAAAACGATTGCCAAATCTGCTATCCGCACGGTCTTTGCCCGCATGGTGGGCGACGCGCAGACCAATGCCCTTTTGCTGGAAGGGGTGCGGCGTTACCGACCAGATGGCACGCCCATCATTGATCCTGCCAGTGGGGAGGTAGAGCTCCTTCCATTGACACGCAGTAATGTGCAAACAGAGTTGTTCTGTTTGACCGAACTTCAATCACCTGACGATACAACAACCCGCGTCAACCCAGACGCTGCACCAGCCGCGCCCACCGACGCCTTTCTCTACTATCCCAAACGGTGCGAGGGTTTTGAAGAATACATTGCATCTATGGCTATCGAAAGTGTGCGCCGTGGCTACGACGTTTTTGATTCCGGGGAACTGCCCCTCCTCTGGAGTCTCTGGTGTGTCAAGGTCTGGAAGGGCTGCCAGGTAGGCGGCGTCTCCATCAACTACATCAAGAGCGATCAGGCCGCCAACGATTTCATCCGGGCTTCTCTCGACTTTATCCAGCGCACCCAGGCCGCGACCATCGCCATCTACAATCAGCGCAACGTCGCCGACACCACCACCCTGGGCCAAATCGTGGCCGACCAGGGCATGCAGGATTATCCCTTCATCCGGGAGATTTGCAACCTCTGCCTGCAACTGGGTGTGACCCTGAACATGAGTGCCACCCGCAGCGATCTGCGAAATTGTGTGCTGCAACAGGCCGACATCAAAGTGAACGGCAAAGATGTAAACGCGGGTCTGGCTCTCTTTGGTGATTCCTATGTGCTGGGGCCAGATTCTGGGCTGATCGGCAAAGCCAAGAAATATCTCGGCGTCAAGAATAGCGTCTTTTGGGCGTTGCAAAGTCGGTTGAGCAACGAAAGCCCCAACGATCTCTATGACGTTCCCCTGGCCCTCTACGAAGGCCCCGGCCAGAGAGACGGCGCGTACAGCGATGCCCTGGTCTATCACGAAGTGCCATTCCTGCCCGCGGGCGCGGCCAGTGTCATCAACCAAAAGAAGATCGCCAAGAGTCCCCCTGGCCCAGACCCGGCCCTGGCCCCCACCTGTGCCAGCATCCCCTCCACCGAGGAGCCATATTACGACGGCACACCCAGAACCTGGACCCAAGCCACCCTTTTCCCGCTGCTTTTCGCCATCCCCAAGGCCCAGCAGCAGATCGGGTTGGGTACAGACAGCTATCACGCGGTGGCCTTTGTGGCCGATCCCGACCACGAGTTTGTCGAAGCGGATCGCGAAAACAATCAGAGCGCCTTCTACTACTATGTGCTGGATACGTCTACGCCGAATCCCCCTGTGCCTGCGGTGGACAGCCGTCCGGCCTTCGTCCTCAGCAGCTATGGCTCCGACGCCATTTGTCTGGATGGCCCAGCACTGGACTTTGACCTGACCATGCGCCAAAAAGGCAGCGATACGGGTGTCAAGCTCTTGGAAGTCGTTGTGGACACCGATGTCGAACTGGTGATGACTGTGCGCAACAATGGGGCCACGCCTTTGCGCAACGTGCGCATCTTCTCGGATCGGGTGCAGCGTGTGGAGACACCCCTGCTGGCTGCTGGCACAATCTACAGCACCGTGGTGGAGATGGGCGCAACCACGGTGGGCCGTTACGCCGAATATGCCTATGCCACTGCACGGGATGAGGGCAACAATTCCGTTGGTCCTGTGCATGATCGGGCCGATTTGGTGGTGGCTCCCCGGCTGAAACCGATCCAGGTGCGCCTCTTCGATGCCTCGCCTTTGAATGTGAAAAACCACCCGCTCTCCCGCTTCTACGTCCACCACATGCGCGACAACGACGAAGAGATTCCCGTGGCCGGCGCGACCACCGACCCCGAATCCCGGCTGCGTATCGATCTGACCGTGGGTCTGTCCGCGGTCTATGGTCCCGGCCAGACAACCCTGCCTGCCGAGCCGATTTCGCTGACGTTGAAAGATGCCACGGCCTTTGGGGCAACCGATGGCTTTGGCTATCTCCGCCACGAGAATAGCGACGGCACGGTGATTGTCACGGGCACGCAGATCACAATCCAAGACCCCACCACCCTGGGGAGTACAACCAATCTCTACTACATTCCGCCGCCGGTCTTTGTGCG
>JAHEML010000605.1 GCA_024643705.1 Caldilineaceae bacterium
CACCAAGTTCATCGCGCCGGTCACCTTCCAGGCCATTACCCAGCGCCCGGTGCATACCAACATCTTCGACAGCTGGAGCGACACCAGCCGTCTGCGTATCGGCCACGTGGCCCTGGCCCAAGCCGCCGATCTCTTCATCATTGCGCCCGCCACAGCCCAGACCCTCTCCCGGCTGGCGTTGGGCATGGCCGACGATCTGCTCAGCATCACCTCGCTTAGCTACAGCGGCCCCATGCTGATTGCCCCGGCCATGGAGACCCACATGTGGTATCACCCGGCCACCCAGGAACACGTGACCAAGCTGCGAAGCTGGGGTGTTGACATTGTCGGCCCAGCAGAAGGACGGCTGGCCTCCGGCGAACATGGCGCGGGGCGGGTGGTGGAAGCGGAAGAGGTCTTTGAGGTGGCCTGCAAAGTGCTGGGCCGGGGTGGCCCATTGGATGGGGTGCGGGTGGTTATCACAGCGGGGGGCACGCGCGAACCTATCGACCCAGTGCGCTTTATGGGCAACCATTCCACGGGCAAAATGGGTGTGGCCCTGGCCCGTGCCGCACGTGATCTGGGCGCAGACACTCTGTTGATCCACTCACCCCTCTCGGTGACGCCCCCCGGCGGCATCGAACTGGCCCCGGTGCGTACGGCCCAGCAGATGTACGACGCGGTGATGGCCCATCTGCCCAATACTGATGTGCTCATCGGCGCGGCCGCGGTGGCCGACTATCGTCCCACCACCAGCGCGGATCAGAAGATCAAGAAGCTGCCCGGCCAGCAGATCATCACCTTGGAGCGCACGCCGGATATTCTGAAGGCAGTCGGCGAGATGCGGGGAGAGGAGCGTAGCCACCCCAAATTGGTCATTGGCTTCGCAGCAGAGACGGACAATCTGGATGAAAATGCCCTGGGCAAACTAGCAAACAAGAATCTGGATATGGTTGTGTTGAACGATGTGACAGCGCCGGATAGCGGCTTTGCTGTGGACACCAATCGAGTGACTATTTTCGAGCGCAACGGCAACCGGGACGATTGGCCCCTGATGAGCAAGGATGAGGTGGCCCAGTCTGTGCTACAGCGGGTGGTGGCCCGGCTGGGCAGGCGGCAGTAGAATAGGGCTTGGCCAGGGACGACCGACGAGAGACGACTGACGACGGGTAGCTGTTGGGGAATGTGAGGGATGTATGACATTGAGTGAGCGGCAGAAGCGACAGATTGCTGGTGCGGTGGCCGAGGTGGACGACGCGCAAATTGGTGTTTGGCGAGAAATGTCGACCGCTCGCCGGGTACAGTTAGCCTTGTCCATGGTTCGTGCTGCTGAACGTGTGGGGACCTACCGGCTCCAATTGCGTCGTCCAGGACTGTCTCAGGCGGAAGCACTTTTTATCGTGCGCAAAGCGCCATTTGAGTGGAGTGGGGTAAAGGCCATGGCAGATGAGACCAAGACATTCGACGATTTTATGCGCTCTGTGATCGATGCGCTGGAAGAAGCAAAGATTGATTACCTGATAGGCGGGGCCGTTGGACTCTGGGCATGGGGTGATTTACGCACCACGGCTGACTTTGATATTGTGGTCAATCTGCCGACGGATCGCGTTGTTGCGCTGTCAGAATCATTCTACAAACGTAATTTTCTCGTTCCACCCGATATTTTACTCGATCTACTCATTGCTCCCGGAGATTTGCCGGTTAACGCTAACCATATGGCAACTGGTTTCAAAGCTGAACTTTTCCTCCTGCGCCCTGGCGATGAATTGCGTGCATCTGCATTGCAAAGGCGCATGTTGGCTGACCTGGGTCCACCGTTGGGCGTGGTCTATGTTCATTCGCCCGAAGATCTGATTTTGTACAAAGTCATTTATTATGGTCTGAGCCAGCAGACAAAACACGTTCGCGACATCAGTAGCATCGTTGCAACCATAGGCGATGACCTGGAAACGGAATACATCCGCCTATGGGTAGCTCGCCTTGGCCTGGAAGAAGTCTGGCAGGATATATGGTCCCAGTGCAGTGGTAATAGGGATGTGTCAGGCTATTCCAAGAAAACAAATCTCTAATTGATGGTGACGGCCTTAAAGCCGTTACATGAGCATCGACATAGATTGGGGCTTGACGACGGACCGCGGACGACGGGCAGCGATTGAGGGATGATGCGGGATGTAAGGTGTTGAGTGAGCGGCAGATTGGGCATTCATGCGGTGCGCTGCCTTGACCTGGCCTACGTGACCAACCGGCAGGAGATTCTGGACAATCTGTTGCGGCCACCGGGTGAGACAAGCCCGCAAGAATAGACACCATCTGCCCCTTGGCGTACAATGCAGCTAACCACCGCGGTTGATTGTCAACCGTCAACCGTCAGCCGTCTGCAAAGGAGAACCCAATGCCAACCCCAGCACCGACTGCGCCCACACCCACCCGACAAGAACCGGCGCGGGAACAACCCGCGTGGGAGATCGCCAACCTTTTCCCATTTCAGGGCCATTGGAGCGAGGGTGATTATCTGGCCCTGGAGACCAACCGGCTGGTCGAATTCTCCCACGGATACATCGAAGTGCTGCCCATGCCTTCCATCCCCCACCAATTCATCGTTCTTTTCCTATTTGAAATGCTGAAAGCACATGTACGCGAGCATCAATTGGGGAAAGTCTTGACCGCACCAGCCAGAGTCCGCCTGTGGCCGGGCAAACATCGGGAGCCGGATGTATTTGTGTTGCTGACAGCAGCAGGCAGGCCCATCTACGAACAATATGTGGATGGGGCCGATTTGGTGATCGAAGTCGTCAGCGGCGGGCCGCGGGATCGGGATTTGGTCGAAAAACGTCAGGAATACGCCCAGGCTGGCATCCCCGAATATTGGATTGCGGACCCGGAGACCGCAAGCGTTACGGTCCTGCATTTGCAGGGTGATGCCTACGCCGAGCATGGTATCTTTGGCCGCAGTGAGAGCGCCACATCCCGGTTGCTGCCCGGTTTCGCCGTCGCCGTGGACGAGATTCTCGACGCCAGATAACCTACCCATGCCCCACCCCACCGAAGACCCCAAATCCAGCGCAGTTCTCGGCCAGTTTCGCTCGGCCCGTATTGCCGCGGACATGGAACGGCTCTGGGGGCGCTTGACGGGCAAATCCGCCGAACTGCTTCCCTTCGACACTGTGCGTGCCACTGTCAAGGCCAACACCACCCGCCGCCGAGTGCGCCGCACAATCCCCCTGGCCTCTATTGTAGGCAGCGTGGGCCGCTACCAGGACTTCACCCGCAGCTTTCTGCCCAAGCGGGACAGCGACCGCAACCGCTGGGCCAGTGTG
>JAHEML010000606.1 GCA_024643705.1 Caldilineaceae bacterium
TTGCTTTGGAAACCATGAACATCCGCCGCCATTGCATCTCTAACCGCACAGATGTGGGAATACGCAACAATGTGCGGCTACAAGCCGCACCTACATCAATTGACATTGAACTCGTTTTGTCGGATGAATATCCGACGTTATTACATCCCCAACTCTATTGTCTTTGTCACACAGGTCGTGGATCGGCGCGCACCAATTTTTCGGGATCAGACATATATCGATCTACTACGGACCATTCTTGCCAACGTAAAGTCTCTACATCCCTTTCGCACAGTAGGCTATGTCTTTCTGCCCGATCACTTTCACTTGCTCATACACCCCACAGGAGAAAGCAATTTCAGCGCCATTATGCACTCCCTGAAACCAAACTTTACGAAAGAGTACAAGAAGCTTCTTGGGCTTTCACGGCCAATGCGGCTCTGGCAAAAGGGATTCTGGGATCACCTCATACGCGACGAAGTTGATTTTCAGCGCCACCTCGACTACATTCATTACAACCCCGCACATCATGGGATGGTGGAAAAGCCTGAAGAATGGCCGCATAGCAGCTATCAATATTGGCAAAGGCGCGGTGCATATTCACCTGGTTGGGGATGGTCGTTGCCGCATCTTCTGGATCAGGTTGATTGGCAACAATCCGAGGCCGATAGTACCGAATAATCGTTTGTATACCTGGCGGGATTCACCGCCTCCATCATCCACGGTGGGAGCGAATCCCGCCCTACGCAATAGGAGAACCCCATGAGTTTTGGCATCACCAAAACCCTGCCCCAATCCGAAGGCCCCGGCGCTGTAGACGAACTTTACAGCGTGGCCGGTGAATACGAATTTCATATGGCGGGCAAACCGTCCAAACTTAAGGTGGGCCACTTTGTCTACACCATCTGGCAGGACGAAATCGTTGGTCGCCTGCCCATTGTCCGGCTGGAACTGGCCCAACCAGGGGGCGCGGTCAACCCGAATTCGGGCAAACCCCGCACATTGATCTTTGTCTCCACCCCTGGCGAGCGGCTGGCAACGCCCGTCCCCCGCACAGGCCATCGGGGAACCCGCTACTACGACGGCGCAGACTGGCCGCAATAGGACTGGCCGGAATAGAAGAAGTGAAGAAGAAAAGACAAAAGGCAAAAGGGCAAGGCAAAAGTAGCGCTGCCACCTGAACCCCAGACACCGTGACACCAGAGATCTCCCGCTCCACATTCCCGAAAGGACACACCCATGCGCGACCTTCAATTCGGCTGGCACATTCACTCTTTCCCCGTGGACGGCAGCGGCGGCACGGCCTTCGTCGAGCAGATTCACAACATGTTGAAACTGGTGCAACCCCATTTCGACTCGGTCTGGATGGACGATCACATGATGCCTTGGGCCGCTTGGCAGTCTAACGACACACCCTACCTGGAATGCATGACGACCATCGCCTATCTCGCCGCGGCCTATCCCGACCTAACGTTTGGCTCCAGCGTTCTCGGCCAAGGCTATCGCAATCCGGGGCTGATGGCGAAAATGGCCGCCAATCTGCAACTGCTCACCGGCGGGCGCTTTATTTTTGGCATTGGTGCAGGCTGGATGGTAGAGGAATACGAAGCCTACAACTGGGAATTTCCCAAGCCGTCGGTGCGCATTGCCCAACTGGAAGAAGCCATCGATATTGTCAAAAAGATGTGGACAGAAGCACCGGCCAGCTACCAGGGCAAATACTACCGCATCGACAACGCCTATTGCGAACCCCGTCCCGACCCCGTGCCGCCCATCCTGATTGGGGGTGGGGGCGAGCAGTTGACCCTGCGCGTCGTCGCCAAACACGCGGATTGGTGGAACATTCCCGGCGGCACCCTGGAAAATTACGCCCACAAACTGAATGTGCTGCGCGGCCACTGCGACGCGGTAGGCCGAGACTATGACAGCATCGGCAAAAGCTGGTCTGCCGAGGCCGTGGTCGTGGCCGAGACAGAAGCCGAAGCCCGGCGTATCGCCGCTGCATCTCCCTACAACCGCAACCCAATCATCGGCACACCAGACCAGGTGGCCGAGCAGTTGCAGGCTTTCATCGATCTGGGTGTCAGCTATCTCATCGTGCGCCTGCTCGATTTTCCACGCACAGATGGGATCGAAGCCTTCGCCCAGGAGGTGATGCCCTTGCTGAAACGTGAAGGATGAAAATAACGAACTTTTTGAGGTTTCACTTTACTGATTAGTAATCGTTTTTTGCCAAGGAGATCGTACCCAAGTGCAAACCACAGCCATCATCAACTCCCAATTTCACGCTGCTCTGGACATGCTGGAGCAGACGATTCAAAGCTGCCCAGACACTCTTTGGGATGACGGCACACCCAAGAACAAAACCTGGCACATCGCCTACCATTCCCTCTTTTATGTACATTTGTACATCCAGCCCACCGAAGCCGATTTTGCGCCCTGGGCCAAACACCGAGAAAATTACAACTCGATGGGTGGTCGTCTTCCCTATCCGCCTTTTGACGACGTGGTGATCGATGAACCCTACACCCAAGCCGAATTGCTCGACTACCTGGCGCTTGTGCGGGCAGACGTGGATCGCTGCACCGCCGACATGGACTTGGATGCGCCCTCCGGCTTCGACTGGCTTCCCTTTGGCAAATTGGAGCTACAATTCTACTCTCTGCGCCATCTGATGATGCACATCGGGGAAATTGCCGACCGGCTGGGTTCCCAGGGGATCGACGTGGCCTGGCAAGGGGCGAAAAAAAACATAGATGACTGACGACCGACAAGAAGGGGTGGTCGTCAGTCATCCGTCGTCTTCCCTCCTCCACCACCACCAAACAAAGGAAATTTCATTGAACATCTCGACAATTGCTCCGGCGGACGTAGGTTTTCTGGTGCTGGCCCAACCGGTGACAGCGGGCATTGTGGCCCAGCGGGCGACGATAGAGGGTCATTCCCTGGTGGCGACGAATCTTCCGCCCTTGCGCCATCACAGCGACAGGGGCTTTGATTTTGGCAGCGCCGAAGGAGGCAGCGCCGATCTGGCTCTGGCGGCGGTGCAACTGGTCTTGAACCGGCTCAACTACCTGGGGCCAACCCGCCAGATCGCCGACGGCAGCTACGTCTTTGCCCTGGCCTGGCATCTGCATGGCAACTTTTGCGATGAATTTGTGGCGGGCGCAACGGGAGACACGCTGACAATTTCGTGGCAGCAGGTGATCACCTGGGCACGGGGTACAATGTTGGCTTATCTGTGGGAGGAAAAGATCACCCTGCAAAAGGTGCTGGATCGTTGGCACAAGGTGGCTGCCGATCTGCCCAGCGCAC
>JAHEML010000607.1 GCA_024643705.1 Caldilineaceae bacterium
TGGCCTCGGTCATCCCCGCAAAAAGGTCGCGGATGGGTGTGAACAGCCCCACATAGGTGGCCGGGTTGCTGCGGGGTGTGCGTCCAATCGGCCCCTGATCGATCTCGATCACCTTGTCCAGAAACTCCATGCCCTCGATGCTGCTATGTTGGCCGGGGCGATCCTTGGCCCGGTAGAAGTGCTGGGCCAGCCGCTTGTAGAGCACATCCACCACCAGAGACGACTTGCCGCTGCCGCTGACCCCGGTGATGGCGACAAACTTGCCCAGAGGAATCCGCACGTCCACACCACGCAGATTGTTCTCCGCCGCTCCCGTAATCAAAATCTGATTGCCATTGCCCTCTCGTCGCTCGCTGGGGGTGGGGATGGAACGCTCGCCCCGCATGTATTGGGCTGTCAGGCTGTGGGGGGCATGGATAAAATCCTCTTGCGCGGCAGAAACAACCACTTCGCCGCCATGCTCGCCTGCGCCAGGCCCCATATCCACCACCCAATCCGCGGCCCGGATGGTATCTTCGTCGTGTTCCACCACCAGCACGGTGTTGCCCAAATCCCGCATCCCTTGCAGGGTCTCGATCAACCGGGCATTGTCCCGCTGGTGCAGACCGATGCTCGGCTCGTCCAGAATGTAGAGCACGCCCATCAGTTGGCTGCCGATCTGGGTTGCCAGGCGGATGCGCTGGGATTCGCCGCCGGAGAGGGTGACAGCAGTTCGGTTCATGGAGAGATAGTCCAACCCCACGTTGACCATAAAGCCCAGCCGGGCCTCTATTTCCTTCAAAATCTGCTGGGCGATGATCATATCCCGGCCGGCCAACAGTGCCGGGTGTCCGTCGGTGCCGCGCAGCGTCTCAAACCACGCCAAGGCGTCCACCACGGGAATCGAAGTCACATCATAGATGCCTTTGCCGGCGATTGTGACCGCAAGTGCCATTGGCTTCAGTCGCTTGCCCCCACAGACCGGACAAGGACGCACACTCATATACTCTTCCAGCTTGCCCCGGATCCATTCGCTGTCGGTTTCGCTGTAGCGCCGTTGCAGGTTGGGGATCACACCGCTGTAGTTGGTTTCGTAGTTGCGGTTGTGCCCCCGGTTGTTCTGATATTCCACCATCACCTTTTGCTTGGGCGGCAGGCCATTGAGCAGCACATCCCGCTGCTTAGTGCTTAGCTCCTTCACCGGCACTTTTGTGGGTATGCTGAACTGCTTGCAAACAGCACGCAGCAATTGAAGATAGTAACCGTCGTTGTCGTCGTTTGTCTCCCGCTTCCAGGGAATAATTGCGCCCTCTTCCACGCTCAATTCCCCGTCCAACACCAGCTCCGGGTCGAATTCCTGGAGCACGCCCAGCCCATCGCACGAGGGGCAGGCACCGTGGGGGCTGTTGAAACTGAAGGTGCGGGGTTCGATCTCGGAAAAACTCAGCCCGCACTTGACACAGGCGAAGTGTTCGCTGAAGACGCGGTCGATCATCACCTGCTGCGGCGAACCGTTTTGCTGGCCCTCCGGTGCTTTCTGCTCGTAAAACGAGACGATCATCGCGCCCTCACCCAGGCGCAGGGCCGTCTCCACCGAGTCGGTCAGCCGGGTCAGGTCGGTGCCGGGGAGCATCTCGTCTGGATTGTCCGGGTCGGGGCGCTCGCCGCGGATGACGATGCGGTCCAGCACCACTTCGATGGTGTGGTTTTTGTAGCGATCCAGTTCCGGCACTTCTTCCATCTCAAAGACTTCGCCGTTCACCCGCACCCGGGCGAAACCCTGGCTCTGCAAACCATCGAAGAGTGTCTTGTGGTGGCCTTTGCGATCCTTGATGATCGGGGCCAGGATCAGCAGGCGCGTGCCTTCTTCCATCTCCAAAATCGCATCGACAATCTGTTGGGGTGTCTGCTGGCTGATAGGTTCGCCACATTCGGGGCAGTGGGGCTGGCCGATGCGGGCGTAGAGCAGGCGCAGATAGTCGTATACCTCGGTGACTGTGCCAACGGTGGAGCGGGGGTTGCGCCCCGATCCCTTCTGGTCGATGGAAATGGCCGGGGACAGTCCTTCGATCTGCTCCACATTCGGCTTTTCCATCAACCCCAAAAACTGGCGGGCATAGGCCGAAAGGGATTCCACATAACGGCGCTGGCCCTCGGCATAGATGGTGTCGAAGGCCAGGCTGCTCTTGCCGCTGCCACTCAAACCGGTGATCACCACCAATTTGTCCCGGGGGATGGCAATATCCACCCCTTTCAGATTGTGTTCGCGTGCACCGCGCACAATCAACTTATCCAGAGCCATCGCTTGCTCCTATCGCTATTCTGTCTCGTTGGGGATCACAAGAACATTTGTTCAAAAGTACTTCCATTTTACCGCAAAAGGATAGAATATCAAACCCAAAGCGGCTGCGTCCGTAAGCGAGATTCTCTTGCGCCGCCCACTCCGGGGTAGAATGGCGGGGATGCTTTTTTACTACAAAGACACAAAGAAACCGAGGGCAAGATACGTTCTTTGCGCCTTTGCACATTTTCCAAATAATCCACCCAGACCTTCCCCAGCGAAAGGACACCCCATGACCCAGCCAACCTCCATCCCCCTGCCCACCTTCGCCGATGTGTTGGCGGCGCGCAAGGTGATTGCCCGTTATCTACGACCCACACCCCTGCACAACTACCCGCTGCTGGACGAACTGGTAGGAACCCAGGTCTGGGTGAAGCACGAAAACTATCAGCCCATTGGTGCTTTCAAACTGCGGGGCGGCATTGCTTTCATGGCCCAACTGCCAGCAGAGCAGCGGGCGCTGGGCGTCGCCACCGCGTCCACGGGGAATCACGGCCAGTCGGTGGCCTATGCGGCCCGACTCTTTGGGGTAAAGGCGGTGATTGTTGCGCCAGAAGGGGCCAATCCAGTGAAGGTAGCGGCCATGCGCGGCTACGGCGCGAATGTGCGGCTGATGGGTGAGGATTTCGAGGCAGCCAAAAAGCATTGTGCGGCTGTGGCCCAGGCAGAAGGGTTGCGCTTTGTCTCCTCTGGCGACGAGCCTTCGCTGATTGCAGGCGTGGCAACCCACACGCTGGAAATCTTGGAAGATCAGCCGGATATCGACGTGGTGATCGTCCCGGTGGGCGGAGGGAGTGGCGCGGCAGGGGCATCGTTGGTGGCAAAGTCGGTCAATCCGGCCATCCGCACGATTGCCGTCTCGGCCAGCGCGTCGCCCGCGGCCTATCTCACGTGGAAGGAGCGGGCCTGGACCGAAGCTCCCAACCGCTCTGCTGCCGAAGGACTGGCAACCGGTGCGCCCTTTCTC